>JAWUYI010000059.1:0-10082 GCA_034110885.1 Oleiphilaceae bacterium | reverse complement strand
CAGCCCAAGTCTCATCGAAAAATAGAGGACGAGCGCTTACTAGGTCTTATTAAGCATTCCTGGCTTGAGAGTGGCGGCGTATATGGGTACAGGAAAGTGACCAGTGACCTGCGTGACTTAGGCGAAAAATGCAGCAAGCATCGTGTTGCACGCTTAATGACGGAGGAAGGCTTACAGGCACAGGTTGGGTACAAGAAGTATCGAGGTAAGCACGGAGGAAAACCTGCTTTAGTTGCTAGTAACATCTTGGATAGAGACTTTAATGCGCCAGCGCCGAATCAGTCTTGGGTGACGGATATTACCTACATTCGTACGCACGAAGGCTGGCTCTACTTAGCCATTGTGTTGGATTTATATTCCAGAGCCGTTGTCGGTTGGTCGATGAGTTCACGTATGGAAGCGGAGCTGGCCACACAAGCTCTGCTATCGGCAGTCTGGCGCAGAAAGCCAAAACAAACGGTGCTTATTCATTCTGATCAAGGGAGTCAGTTCACCGGCTATGAGTGGAAGGCATTCCTTGCGGAGCACAATCTAAAGGCAAGCATGAGTCGAAGGGGAAACTGTCACGATAATGCTGTGGCTGAAAGCTTCTTTCAGTTGTTAAAACGAGAGCGCATCAAAAAAAGAATTTATACGACCCGAGAGTTGGCGCGGGCAGACATTTTTGACTACATCGAGATGTTTTATAACTCTACACGGAAGCATGGACAAGCTGATAACATGCCACCATTGGTGTATGAAAGGCTCGAAGAATTCAAACGAAAAACTGTCTAGAAAAGACTGGTCGATTCAGTGCTTACGGCACCGCGTGCCACAACTCGATCCAAGCACTTAACGAACTCCGCGCGACTAATGTCGGCTACTGGGCGACGACCGAGGTATGGAAGGACATTTTTTTCGATTAAGCACTTATTCTTTTTGATGGTTGCAGGTGCAAGTCCTGCTTTGCGAACGGCAATCCATTCTCGATAAAGGATTTCGAAGCTTTCCTCCTTATACGCTTTGCCCAGAAGTTGCTGTTGCCGTTTTTTCTCAAAAGAGGGATCGATGCCGTTCAATAATTGCTTTTTCGCAGATGCGTTAGTCTGCCGCGCTTCGGTTAAACCGACTGTAGGGTAGGGGCCGATTGATAGTGTTTTTTCTTTGCCTGCAAATCTATATTTGGCTCGCCATAGCATTGAACCTGACGGCTTGACAAGCAAATAAAGCCCACCGCCATCAGCGTATTTTTTTTCACGCGCTTGGGGCTTAATGTTTTTAAGTTGCGTTACCGTTAGCCGATGAATTCCCATGCAAACCTCTAATAGCTTTAATCGATGAAGGTTTGATCGGCAAATGGACAGACTAGAGGGCTAAAATAAAAATACCCCCATCATTTTGGCGGTACCCCCAATAAGTACCCCCAATTAAGTGAGGTGCTTGTGTTGGCCGAAAAAACCACGATTTGGCGAAAGTACGCGTAAAATATGGGCTAAACAAGGGGGGCAGAAATGAAAAAACCCCGCAAAAAGCGAGGTTTTTGGAATAATGGTGCCCGGTCTCGGAATCGAACCAAGGACACGAGGATTTTCAATCCTCTGCTCTACCGACTGAGCTAACCGGGCTGGACTTTTTTAGCGTGCTGTCCGCACGTTTTTCGTAGAGGACTGTACCTCCAACGGGGGCGTATTAAACCCGTTTCGTTTTATTGAGTCAAGTACAAATATAAAGTATTTGTGAACTCACACAGAGTTGGTTAAGAAGTAGGCGGGACGTAGCCCTCAGCCTGTTCGAAATCTTCATTGGCGAGAAAATTTTCCATCTGTTCCTTTAAAAAACGGCGTGCTTCTGGATCCATTAGGTTTAGGTGTTTTTCATTGATGAGCATAGTTTGTTGGGCTTGCCATTCTTTCCATGCTTTGTCTGAAACGTTTTCAAAAAGATCTTGTCCAGCAGGGCCAGGCATAGGTGGCAATGCTAAGCCTGGTAGTTCTTCTTGATACTTACGACAGAATACTTTGCGGGTCATGGTTTTCTCTGTGTTTGATTCAGGTTAGGAGCATAGTGTACGTAAATGGAATCAAAGTGCTAAGTATTTTTTAATTGGTGCTGGCAGACCTAGATTGCTTAGCTCTTTTTCAGTATGCCAGTTGAGCGAAGCGCTCTCTCTTATGTTCGGTGTTTCGCTAGCTACATGGACGGTAACGGGAAAGGCGTGGAGCTTGTAATGGCTGAATATGTGGGTGAATGATTCTTCTTCCTTGATGCTTAATACTTTTAGGTCAAAGGTTCGCTCTAGCTCATACTCGAGCTCTTCAAAACTCAATGCGCGCTCTAGTTCAGGTAGCGAGTATAAACCGCCCCAAATGCCATGGTTTGGGCGTTTTTCGAGTAGTTGTTTGTTTTCATGGCGAATGTCGGCAAGCCATAGTTCTTTTTCTGGTTTAGGTTTTTTGGGTTTTGAAACAGGAATAGTTTGTGTGCTGCTCGAGTTGTGAGCCATACATTCAGAGATGAAGCTGCACTTGCTACATGCCGGTTTTGATCGAGTGCACAGCGTAGCGCCTAAATCCATTATGGCTTGTGTGTAGTCATCGCAGCGAACCTCTGGAGTGTATTGTTCAGCCAAGAGCCAAAGCGCTTGCTCAGTTTTACGTTCTCCGGGCCATGTTTTTATTCCGTGTAGGCGGCTAAGTACGCGTTTGACGTTGCCGTCCAAAATGGGGTGGCTGTCTAGCATGGCGATAGAGCAAATAGCACCGGCGGTAGAGCGTCCTATTCCCGGGAGGGCGATGATATCTTCTAGCTGTCGCGGGAACACGCCCTGGTGTTCATTTACAATAATTTTTGCCGTTTTGTGCAGGTTACGAGCTCGGGCGTAATATCCGAGCCCGGCCCACTGCGCTAGCACGTCATCTTCTTTTGCTTGAGCTAATGCTTCAATGCTCGGAAAATGCTCCATAAAACGCTGGTAGTAGCCGATAACACTGGCAACTTGTGTTTGTTGCAGCATGATTTCTGAAACCCATACTCGGTAAGGGCTCTTGTCTGTTTGCCAAGGAAGGTCTTTGCGGCCGTGCTGGTCATACCAGTTTAAAAGAGCCATAGAAAAGTTCTTGATTGGCTTTAAGTCTTGGGCTTTTTCGGGGCTAGGCGTGTGAGACATTGTTTTTCAGTTAATGGCGAATTAAGGGGCGTGCTTTTTGTGCCTGAAGTGTTTATGATTTCTTTCAAATGATGCGTACGCTAGCGTGTCTGCAAATAATAAACAAGAGGATACATTATGGCGGTAAAAGTAAAGATTGATATAGATCGTGAATTCACTGTTTCCGCTGACTATGCAACAGTGTTTGGCTTGCTTTCCAGTGTCGAGGATTCTGGAAAATTCTTCCCTAAAGTTGATCAGTTGACTGATGAGGGTGATGGGGTTTTTCGCTGGGAAATGGGTAAAGTGGGGATTGGTGATCATGCAATTCAAACAATTTACGCAAGCAAGTATGTGTCTGACGAAGATGCAGGCACCGTTGACTGGACGCCAGTTAAGGGTGTTGGCAATGGTCTTGTTTCTGGCGGATGGCGAATTAAAGAAACGAGTAACGGGACTGAAGCGCGTTTAACTAGCTCAGCAGAGCTGACGTTGCCTTTGCCGGGTCTTCTTAAATTGGCGATTAGCCCTGTTGTGAAGCACGAATTTACCGGAATGGTAGATGAGTATTTAGAAAATTTGCAGGCTGAACTGAACGGTTAGTGTTGGGTTTTCTTTTCTAAACCAACGTAAAATGTTCTAAAAGTTTTCTGATTCGCGCAACCCTTGGCTTTTTGCTAAGGGTTTTTGCGTTTAGACGGTAGGCTAACAAGGGGTTTCGGGCTATAATTCGCGACCTATTTTTATGCTAAGTGATTAGCAAAAACACACCCAGTCTTTGGAGTATTAGATGAGCGCGAGAACGGCTCAAGTCGAAAGAAACACCCTAGAAACGCAAATTCAGGTTGCCATTAATATCGATGGTACTGGTAAAGCGAAATTTGATACGGGTATCCCGTTTTTGGAGCACATGCTCGATCAAATCTGCCGTCATGGTCTGATTGATATTGAAGTGCTTGCTAAGGGTGATTTGCACATCGATGACCATCACACAGTAGAAGACTTGGGTATTACGCTCGGGCAAGCCTTTACTCAGGCTATTGGGGACAAAAAAGGCATTCGTCGCTACGGCCATGCGTATGTGCCCTTAGACGAAGCATTGTCTCGCGTTGTGATCGACTTTTCTGGCAGACCAGGCTTAGAAATGGATGTTGCTTTCGTAAAAGGTAGTGTAGGTGGTTTTGATACCGACTTGTTTTACGAGTTTTTCCAAGGTTTTGTAAACCATGCGATGGTGTCGCTTCATATCGACAACCTGAAGGGCAAGAATGCGCATCACCAGATTGAGACAGTCTTCAAAGCATTCGGGCGGGCCTTGCGGATGGCGCTAGAGTTTGATGATCGAATGGCAGGTATGATGCCTTCAACTAAAGGTACTCTCTAGGCCTTATAGTGTTCTGTAGAGCCAGACAGCATTTATCTAAATCATCGTTTTTGTAGTATCGGCCTTCTTGGAGCGAGCAACCTGGCTCTGAGCCTTGAAGGCTAATGAACTTATCAGGTAAGTCTAAACATGAATTCAATTGCCATCATTGATTACGGGATGGGAAATCTTCATTCCGTTGCTAGTGCTATTGAGCACGTTGCACCGAATGCGCGCGTTCAGGTGAGTGCCGACCCCGCGGTTATCGAAGAGGCCGACCGAGTTGTGTTGCCTGGCGTAGGCGCGATGCGTGACTGTATGGCTGAAATCAAACGCCTCGGTGTTGATAAATTGGTTGCGACAGTTTCCAAAGACCGGCCATTTCTTGGTATTTGCGTAGGCATGCAAGCCTTAATGGAGCGCAGCGAAGAAAATGGTGGCGTTGATTGCCTAGGTTTGTTTGAGGGCGACGTGAAGTTTTTCGGAGAGCCTCTTATGGAGGCTGGGCAGCGTTTGAAAGTTCCTCATATGGGCTGGAACCAAGTGAAGCACGCACAGGAGCACCCTCTTTGGAACGGTATAGACGATGATGATCGTTTCTACTTCGTACATAGTTACTATGTACCGGCAAGTATAGAGCCGGGGGTGATCGCTGGAACCACGCGTTATGGCGTTGATGTGGTCGCTGCGCTCATGCATAACAATATTTTTGCTACGCAGTTTCACCCAGAAAAAAGTCAGCATGCAGGTTTGCAGCTGTTAAAGAATTTTAGTACTTGGAATGGTAAGGCTTAAGCCGCACCGAAATAGGAAATTTGTTTATGTTAATTATCCCCGCGATTGATTTGAAAGACGGAAAATGTGTGCGTTTACGTCAAGGTAGAATGGACGATTCGACAGTGTTTTCTGATGATCCAGTAGATGTTGCAGGTCGTTGGTTTGATCAAGGTACACGACGTTTGCATTTGGTTGATTTGAATGGGGCGTTTGAGGGCGAGCCGGTAAATGGCGAGATTGTACGACAAATAGCTCAGCGTTTTCCTAATTTGCCAATTCAGATCGGTGGTGGCATTCGCAGCTTGGAGACCATCGAGGCTTATTTGAACGCGGGCGTAGAGTACGTAATTATTGGAACAAAGGCCGTTAAAGAGCCTGAGTTTGTAGCAGAGGCTTGTGCTGAATTTCCGGGTCACATTATTGTGGGCCTAGATGCGATGGACGGCAAGGTGGCAACAGATGGCTGGGCGGAGGTGTCTACCCTTGAGGCGACAGACTTAGCCAAGCAGTTCGACGAGCAGGGCGTATCCTCTATTGTTTATACCGATATTGCGCGCGATGGCATGATGCAAGGGGTTAACGTCGAAGCTACGGTTCGTTTGGCGCAAGCGTCTTCCATTCCGGTTATTGCGTCAGGCGGTATTACAAATATGGCTGACATAGAGGCCTTGTCGGCACAAGCGCATCACGGTATTTGTGGGGCTATTACAGGCCGTGCAATTTACGAGGGAACTTTAGATGTTGCGCAAGCGCAGCAATATAGTGACCTTCACAGCCGTTACGAAGGGTAATAGTAATGGGATTAGCGAAGCGCATTATTCCTTGCTTAGACGTAGATAATGGTCGCGTGGTAAAGGGTGTTCAGTTTGTCGATATTCGTGATGCTGGCGACCCGGTTGAAGTTGCTAAAAAGTATGATGAGCAGGGTGCTGACGAAATTACTTTTCTGGATATTACTGCAAGCTCCGATGATCGTGAAACAACGGTTCATACCGTTGAGCAGATAGCGAGTCACGTATTTATACCCTTAACTGTTGGTGGTGGTATTCGTACCATCGACGATATACGTAAAATGCTAAATGCGGGCGCTGACAAGGTAAGTATTAATACGGCCGCCGTATTTAACCCTGAGTTTGTACGTGAAGCTGCAGAGCGTTTTGGTAGCCAGTGTATTGTTGTAGCCATCGATGCTAAGCAAGTGAATGGCGAAGGTGAAGCGCCGCGCTGGGAAATATTTACACATGGTGGGCGCAAGCCAACAGGACTCGATGCTGTAGAGTGGGCGCGTAAAATGGCTAGCTATGGTGCGGGGGAGATTCTGCTGACGAGCATGGATCAAGACGGAATGAAAAATGGCTTTGATCTAGGTGTTACAAAAGCGATTTCCGATGCGGTTTCAATTCCTGTGATCGCGTCGGGTGGCGTTGGAAACTTGCAGCATCTGGCCGATGGTGTGGCGCTTGGTGGTGCAGATGCAGTGTTAGCGGCTAGTATTTTTCACTTTGGCGAGCATTCGGTGCAAGAAGCGAAAGAGTTCATGAGTGAGCAAGGTATCGAAATGCGACTCTAGATGTAATCTTAAGCGATATACAAGACGCAAAAAAACGCCTCAATTGAGGCGTTTTTTATTTCAGGCGTTTTATTCTTAGTTCTTATTTTTATTCTAATTTCGTTTTTTATTATTGTTCGCGATCTTCTGCCGCTTTCGACTTTCAGGTTTAAGCAAAGACTCCCCAGTCATTTAGCTGTGTCCGCAGGCGCAATTCACTTACGACATTTTTTGTTTTCAGCCACTGATTTGCGGCTTTGGCACCTGCGAGAATCATTTCTTTTTCATCGCTGCCTTGAGCGCTTGATGAGGCTCGAGTGACTGCAGCTCTTAATTCAAATTCGTTTAGTTTTAGGGTTGAGCCTAGCACTAGGCTGACTAACTTGGTTCTAGTCTTCTGATCGCACTGACCGTTTTTTCCGATGAAGTCGATAGCACCTACTAGATATAGGCTAATCGCTTCGCGAAGCCAAATAAGTTGAGGGTCTTGAAGGTCTTCGAACTCACGTTTTACGGGAATCATTTGAATGCCTGCAAAAATCTGTGCTTCTTTAAGGCTTTCTATTTTATTCTCATAACCGCTGGTTTTTGTTTTTGAGATGATGATGTGCTCATCATCAATGCTTGCTTGTCTTTCTTTGATATTCGCTAGTTTTGAGGTTTGCATTGTCGCTGATTCAGGCGCTTTTTCAGAAGCCGTTCCTGATATTGAGGCATTAGAATGTGCTAATTGCCGAAACTCATTTCGTGACAACGAATAAATGCGTGCAGCTCCGTATGCTAGTAGAGCGATTACCGCTAACTCGAAAGTGTGGATAAGGGTGAACATGTATTGAATTCCCGATCTTCATTAATCTGATAACAATAGTATACCTAGGTTTACATATTGTTACGCGATCGAGATAACATAATTTGTGGGCTTTGTTCACGCCTTTTAGGTCAAGTGTAAAACGCTACATTTGAGAGAAGTTTACATTTACTACTTTGAACCCAGAAAACTGTCTTGCAGAGCGCTTAAGCGCTCATTTTCGAGGTTTGGGTAAAATATTTTTGCAGGTCAGGGAAGCTTAAGGGACGGCTAAATAGATACCCTTGAGCAAAGTCGCAGTTATTTATGTTTAGGAAGTCCCGTTGGTCTTCCGTTTCAACGCCTTCTGCAACAACCTTGAGGTTTAACTTGTGAGCAACAGCAATGATCGCAGACGTGATTTCCATCGCGCTAAGGTCATCAGGAACATCTCGTACGAACTCTCGGTCTACTTTGAGAATGTCTACAGGCAGGCTCTTTAGGTAGCTGAGTGATGAGTAGCCTGATCCAAAGTCATCGATTGAAATGATAGAGCCGGCAGCCTTGATTCGATTGAGTTGGTCAATCACTGTGTCCATGTCATGCATTAGCATGCTTTCCGTTACTTCTATTTCGAGGTTTTCTGCTGGAAGGTCCGCACTATCAATTGCATTTGCCACGCAATTAACAAGTTTAAGGTCTAGGAATTGTCGTGTAGATAGATTCACAGCAACTCTCAGGTCTACTCCGGTCTCTCGATTTAACTGAGCGATTTCCATACACGCCCGACGCAAGACCCACTCGCCTATTGGGACAATAAGTCCGGTCTCTTCGGCAATCGAAATAAAGTCTATTGGTGGTATGTCGCCTTTAACAGGGTGTTTCCAGCGAATGAGTGCTTCTACGCTGTGAATCTGGTTTGTCTTTAGGTTGATCTGAGGTTGATAGTGGAGATAGAACTCATCGTTTTGAATCGCGCGGCGAAGTTCATTTTCAATTTCGAGCAAATTGTTTGCTTTCACGTTGAGCTCTTCAGTAAAGAAGCAGTAGCCATCACGGCCTTTTTCTTTAGCTTTGTACAACGCCATATCTGCATTCTTCATTAGCGTCTCACCGCAGGTGCTATCTTCGGGTGCGATGGTAATACCGATACTAGTAGAAACGATGACTTCTTGCTTACCAAGCTTGATTGGCTTTTTGAGTATGTTCAGAATATGGTCGGCGATGCTAGCTATCTTGTTGGTGTTCGAAACGTCATTCAGCAAAATGGTGAATTCGTCGCCGCCTAAGCGCGCCACAGTGTCTTGTTTTCGCACACATGTTTTTAGACGTTCAGCGATGGTGCAAAGCAATTCATCACCTGCTTGATGGCCTAGAGTGTCGTTGATTCGCTTAAACTGGTCGAGATCTAGAAATAGAATTGCGGCTGAGCGCTTATGGCGACGAGCGCTGAGAACCGACTGGTGCAGCCTATCAATAAATAAACGTCGGTTAGCTAGCCCGGTTAGAGAGTCGAACAATGCAAGGTTTTGCATTTTTGAGTTAGCGTCTTTTAAAGCACTTATATCAATAGCCGAGATAACATAGTTTGTTACTTCGCGGTCGCGGCTAAACACAGCCGCAACAGTAATGGCGGCCCAGTATTCACTTTGATTTTTCTTGATACACAGAACCTCACCTTCCCAACTTGTCTTAAGGCACTGATTGTTGAGTAGGTTGATACTAGTGTCTTCGCTTGCGTGCTTGGGAGACAGCATGTCAAAGGCTTGCCCAATTACCTCGTGATGAAGGTATCCGCTGATTCGACAGAACTTTTGATTAACGTATTCGATTTGTCCTTTGGCGTCTGTAATCACAATGCTTGCGCCGCTGTTGGTGACAGCGCTACTAAGCTTGGACATCATTACTTCGGTAGCTTGATGGGTTGATATGTTCTCTTTCAAACGTCGGTTTAAACGGATTAACACAAAGCACATAGCTGCAAACGCAATCGCTAAAGACCCGCTGACAAATAATTGCAGCAGCAAGTCTTCAGAGAGAGCGTTAGCGATCTCTCGCGCCTCTGCATGAGAAGGCAAATTTGTTAATCCAAGAGCTGCCAATATAGCGCCTTTTCTAAAGTTTAGTTTCTGCAACATGAATACCAAGCACTGCTTTATGATTTTATTATTGATATTTTCAGTGTAGGGGCTTGGCTTAGATAGAAAAGGAAGGAAAGGTTTTAATATGTTACGTTTTGAGTCTTAAGGTTAAAAAGTACAACAATTGCTATTCTACGCAAGTTTTGTATTGCGTTATGAGTAGCAACTGTCGTTTAAGTGCGCTTACTTAACATGCCCAGGTTTATCTGAGCGCACAGCAGTCCTTAGATTGCTGGCTTATCGACGGCTTTGGCTGCTGGTTTCGCTGCAGGTTTCTTGGCAGCTGGCTTAGCTGCTGGTTTCGCTGCAGGTTTCTTGGCAGCTGGCTTAGCTGCTGGTTT
>JAWUYI010000058.1:0-13102 GCA_034110885.1 Oleiphilaceae bacterium | reverse complement strand
AAAGGCCTAGGGCAAGGCTAGCCTTACAGTCTTGAGAGCATTGCGGTCGTCGGCTTGCTGCCATTGCGACCATGCGATCACCGCTTCGCCGTTATCCGACAAGGCAATATCTAAGACGGCATCATCCTTTGTAAAGGCTAGCGGGGCGCGAGTGTCTGAACCGTTATTTGGATCGTCGTCATAAAGCTGTTTATCTATTTCCGCACTTGAATCTGTTAAGGAATAGGCGTCGCCTGCCGCTGAAATCCCTAATCCTCGAATAATCTCCTGATTCAATACCACACCTGAGACAAGCGACCGAGCATCGGTTCCTGCGCTGCGCGCACTTTCTCTAAACGCAAGCAAGCTATCGCCCTGAGCATCAACGTCTTGGGCGTAATGGGTAATAAGAGATCCTGAGCTGCCGCCAAAAAAGTGCGCATCATCAACAGAAAGACTATAGAGAGGAGATTGATTATCCTGATAACGCAAGCGCCATGTCACAAGACCACTCCCAATAAATAGCGAAGAGCTGTCCATGGAGACAAGGTAGTTTTCCGTAATATAACTCCAGCGCAAATCTTTACCTGCCATGAGCGTTAATTGCGGAGCTCTCACCACGTCGATATTAGAGACAACGCCTGACGAAACCGAAGCCACAGAAGTTTGAGCCAGAGAATTCGATACTGTCTCCAAACGCATTTGCTGCACGCGTGAGGACGAAACAATCTCATCACGCTCGTAACTGAGCGCGAAGACAATATTTGAGTCCGTCGAGATATTTTCTAATACAGGCGCTGTAAAGGCGTAGGTATCGCCCGTTCCAGACTCGCCAGCTAGCACCTTCGTCACGATATTTGTGACATCTAAGTCAAATAATGCGCCATGAAGGCGAACAACAGAGCGAGTTCCAAATGCCCCTTCTTGCTCCCACACCACTAGGCCGCGACCAGTTAGGCCGTCGGCATTAACATGAACCGCTAGCGCGATGTCATCGACGGTGCCACCATCAGCTTGAATCTCAGCCGAGGCGGGTATACAAAAACGCTGACTTGACGGGCTATCGGTCTGTTGCAGAAAAATACAGATCGGCTCAGCTTGATCATTGTTATCAACGGCAAGCATTTTTAGTCTCTCGCTGCCTAACTCAAGCACACGATATGCAAGCTTGGTCGCTTCACCCGTTGTTGCCGTCGCAGCAGAAAGGTTGGTTGCCGCACCGCCCACTACTTGCTCGATGAGCTGAGACGTCCATGCACCGCCGCCCACATTCACATCTTTCACGTAAAACAGCGAGGTCGCCAGACTATCATCAAGGAAGACCGAAACGCGTTGATCAAAGGTTTCAGCGCCAGCATTGCTGCCGACAGTCGTTGCTGCGCTCCACGCACTAGAACC
This sequence comes from Oleiphilaceae bacterium, assembly GCA_034110885.1. Taxonomy (GTDB): domain Bacteria; phylum Pseudomonadota; class Gammaproteobacteria; order Pseudomonadales; family Oleiphilaceae; genus PZPK01. The sequence goes on along the minus strand of JAWUYI010000058.1, from coordinate 11,725 downwards.
TGCAGAGGAAGTAGATGTGCTTAGGTTGTTCGTGGCGGAATTGAAATCCATCCAACTTACGACAGCATCGCCCGATGCATTCATATCAACATCCAGCGCCATGATAGGATTATTTAAGCCTGACACCAAAGTCTCGATAGAGCCCAAGGTTCCTCTTACGTCAAGATTTGGCGTGTCGGCCGGAACTTCTGGCACGGCTGACCCTTCTGAGCTATCGCTGCTAGAGCTGCTGCTACCATCATCGCTACTTCCACCACCCCCGCCACCACATGCGGCCATAGTGAATGCAATTAAACCCAACAAAGATAGGTGTGTTATCCGCTGTAAAGTGTTCATCATTCAGGCCTTCAATTAAATTTAAAACATTTTTATCAAGCACTTACTCGTGTTGCGATTGAACCTGTTACTCGCCTCTAAGAAAAGGTTTCACGCTTGGGCCACGAACAGCTAAAATCGAGTGGCGCTATTGTAAGCTAAAAGGTATTCTGAGCGCGCTAACGAACAATCAAACAATTGTGACTGCGAGCCACAGTAAAACCTGTTTCAAAAACCACTTTCTCACTAGCCTAGCCCTATTCCAGATAGCTAATATCAATTAGCATTAGGGTCTGTCTACAATTGTACTCTTCTTGTGATTCAAGCAAAGGAATTTTAATGTTTAAGCCCGCTGTACTTATAATAAAAACGATTCAACGCGTTATTGGCATCTCCATCATTGTCTTGCTTGCCGCGTTGCTTATCGTGTGGGCAGCTAGTCCATGGATTGTGCGGTCACAAGCGCCGCTATTGTTAGAGCCTTTAAACTACAAACTAAGCGACAGCAGCTCCGTTCGTCTTAACCCTTTTACGCTCAACTTAACGATCAATGAGCTTGAGTTAAATGCTGTCGACGACAACGACACTTTTGCGCGTATCGAGCATGCAGATATTGATGTTGGGTTATTTGCTCTGCTCGGCAAAACCGTGCACTTCGAAAACATCTTGTTCGAAGGTTTATGGATTAGCTTAGTGAGAGCTGACAAGTCAATAGAGGTTGCCGGGTTTAATGTCGACCTTTCAGAATCAGAGCAAGCTGCCGAAGAGCCCCTTGATGCCGCCGAAAACACCTCAACTGACTGGAAATTAGACCTATCTGAGTTTCATCTCGAAAACTTTATTGCAGATATTAAAGACCTAGACCAAGAGCACCAATTCAAATTAGAAAAACTCGACCTTTCAGAAGTGAAGGTTAGCCAAACAGGGCAAAATGGCTCGGCGACGCGCGCGGCAAAAGTAAACGACGCCTTACTGTCCGTTGTCTTTAGCTTTGAATTGGTAGAGGGCGCAGGCACCGTTCTCGCAGACATAGACGTCGAAGGCTTTCAGCCGGCTAAATTTGGTTATTTAACCAAGCACTATGCTCAGAATATTGACGGCATTCTTAATCTTTCTACCAAAACGCAGACGGTGCTGAGCGACAAGGGCATCGAAATAGAACTAGCAGAAACAAGCATCAGCGCGACCGAACTTAAAGTAACGGTTGGCGATATTTCAGTGCGCAGAGGCGCGCTTGCCCTTGCCACGCCCGAGGTAAAACTTACGCTCCCTCAAGATGGTGGTGTTACCGTTTCAACTGAATTAGAAGCATCATTGAAAGATTTCGAGTTGGGCCCTAAGGGCAGCCAAGACAAGTTTGTCGCCGTTGACAGTATTGCCATACCTAAAACTCAATTCACTTTGCAGGGTGAAGACTATCAAGCCTTGATCGAGAACATCGACATTACGAACCTAATTTTCTCACAGCCCATTTCAGCGGATGTCGACCGTAAGCCGAATGCAAGCGACTCAGATACAAACGCTGCGACAACACCCAATACTGAAGACGCTATTTTTGCCGCCGACAGCATTGTCATTACCCAAGTAGATGCCAAGAAAACCGGTATTAGCATCGAAAGCGTCACCTTAAATAGCTTTGTAAGCGACATTCTAATCACAGAAACACAGTCCATCGAGAACATGGTATCGCTTACACCAAAAAACCAAACCGACGGGTCTGAAACCGAGCCTGAAGCCGATTTAGAAAGCGAGCCTGTAACGAGTGAAGGCGACGAAGAAAAACCAGCCTATAGCGTGGCATTGGGGACGCTCATACTCAACAATCCTAGCCCGATCAACCTCACGTATAATGCAATCAAGCCACGTTACACCGAAGTATTCACCTTCGAAAAACTAAACCTTTCTAAGGTGAATAGCGCAACTCCGAATGAAACCTCTCACTTAGAGTTGGCTGTAAAGTCTCGATATATGCGTTCGAGCGCAGAAGCAGATATCGCCTTGTTCTCACAGAAAGTGAACCTAAACCTAAATGCCACACTTAGAGAGATTGCCTTGCATCGAGTTTCGCCATTTATTAGAACGGCGACAGGCTTTGATATGCTTAGCGGCCAGCTTGACGCAGACATCAAAACAGTCATCGTGAACGACGAATTGTCCGGAACTGCCGACTTAACCATGCGCGGTTTAGAGATCTCGACGTCGAGCGACGTTTCAACAGGCAGCATCAGCGGAAGCTCATTTATACCACTAAACCTCGCACTAAGTGCTCTAAAGGACAGTGATGGAAAGATTGAGTTGGACGTACCATTAACCGGCAATGTTAATAACCCGAACTTCGGTTTAACAGGCTTCATTTCATTAGTGACACAAAAAGCTGCACTAGCCGCCTCTGAAAGCTACTTAATTAATACCTTCGTTCCTTACGCGAACATCGTGACGCTAACAAAATATGCAGGTTCCTATGCACTCAAGGCTCGAGTCGATGACCTTATTTTCGAACCAGGAGAAACCGACCTTAATGACGAACAAGAAGCCTTTCTTGATGCCCTAGCACTTTTACTTGAAGATAAACCAGATATTTCAGCACAAGCCTGCCCCTTTGCAGTCACAGCTGACGCTAAAGAAGAGAAGATCGACCTGGCAAGCTCTGACTATATTGCCAAGCTGAAAGTAATCGCAGAAGAACGAGGACAAGCGCTGGCAGACTATTTGATCGATGAGAAGGGGCTACCCTCCTCACGAGTATTGCTCTGTATACCAAAAGTTGATGCTAGCGATGACGGATTACCTCGCATTGAGTTTTCGCTTTAGCCTTTTAGCTATGTATCAGTACTTATAGCTAGTTATTGCTACTTACAACTAGTTATAACGACAAATAACTAGAAAGCGGCGCGTAACTAAGAAAGCGCGCCGCGCTTAAGAAACTTCGCTTTCGCCTTTTTCCCTTGCGCGTTAAGCAAGGGCTTAAGCACTCGGCGCAGCCCCGGCATAAGATACCCAGCCGTTGCAAGCAAACCTGACGCTGCAGGAATAGCGCGTTCGCGACGACCATCTAAGGCAGACCTCAATATGGCTTCGGCGATTTCATCGGCCGTACTCATTGGCTGAGAAAACACGATATCCGGCACGTCTTCAATATGATCCATAATGAAACCCGTATCGATCGGCCCTGGTGACACGAGAGAAACCGTCACGGCGGTTTCATGCAGCTCTTCGGCTAAGGCCAGCGAAAACGCTCTCAAACCAAACTTGCTCGAAGAGTATGCTGCTTCGCCGTCTAAGGGAAAACGCCCCGCTAAGGACGCGACATTCACGATGCTACCATGCGGTGCTTTTAGCAAATGTGGCAGTGCCAAATGGCTTAAGCGAATAGGGCCTTTTAGGTTTACGTCGATAGTTTGATCTAGGCCTTCGAGCGAACATTCCGCAACATCGCCTCGCGCATGGTAGCCCGCGTTATTGACTAATATGTCAATTTTTCCGAAGGCCGCGATGGTCTGGTCGATCAAAGTTTTACAGGAATTCAGGTCAGCAACGTCGGTCGCGATGGCTAACGAACCTTGACCAATAGACAAAGCCAAGGTTTTGAGCGCTTCGGCGGAGCGGGCAGCAAGCACCACTTTAGCGCCTTCTGCTGCAAACTGCTTTGCGCAGGCTTCCCCTACTCCCGATGATGCTCCAGTAACGATGACGACTTTATCTTTAAATAACACGTGCTGACTCCGTTTTATATTAATTCTGATTAGGTATTACAGTTAACTAAGGGACAAACCTTAGAACTACCACGACCCTGTGTTTGGCATACTCGCCCAAGGTTCTTGTGATGGCAACGCGTCGCCCTTTTGCAGTAACTCTATACTAATGCCGTCAGGTGAGCGAACAAAAGCCATGTGCCCATCACGCGGCGGCCGGTTAACTGTAACGCCCATCTCCTGAAGGTGCGCACAGGCTGCGTAGATATCATCGACGCGATACGCTAGGTGACCAAAATTACGACCGCCATCATAGTCTTCAGGGTCCCAGTTGTAGGTGAGTTCCAACTCCGGTGCTTTCTCAGCTTTGGCTCGCGCTTCGTCCATGGGTGCGGCAAGATAAATTAAGGTAAAGCGTCCTGCCTCGCTCTCGTAACGTTTGGTTTCGACCAAACCCAAGCCTTCACAGTAAAACCGCAAAGACGCATCGACATCGTTTATCCGAACCATTGTATGTAAGAATTGCATAACCCTGCCCTTTGGTTGTTCATGACCTTATTTAAGGTTCTAGTTTAACCATTTTGGCGAGAAGTTCACTGAACGAGTGAGCTAAATTTTTTGTGGGCGGAGACCGCTGTCTGCAGGGGCTGCTGCAGACAGCGGTTGGCAGGTTACTCTCCCGCGCATGATGTTATGTGCTTGCACTCAGCGTAGTGCTGAATCGTAGATTTTTCTTCTTAACTCGCCGGAGTGGCCGGCGAGCCAGTCAGGGACTTTGCTTCGTTTAAAACTAGTGCCAACGACAGTCGGGGCAAGATGCCCCTAGCTACAGGTTATGGCGCGGTTGCACATTGCGTAGCATGTTGTTGTTCGAAACCGCGTATGGCGCAACGCCGCACAATGTTGTTTCTTCTGTAGGCGTGGCATGCCCTTGATCAGAGCCGCGCATGGTCCCGATTGGCACAGGTTCTTCGAAGCGGTATGCCAACGACGGTCGCGGCCGGAGACCGCTATCTACAGGGGTGTGCAATTTGCACGAATTGCTCCCGTGCAGGCGGGTCGTGCTCTTGATCAGAGCCGAGCGTGGTAAGGGTTAGCTTGATACGGATTTTTCTAGGGAATTTGCTTCGTTTGAAACTAGTGCCAACGATGATCGCGGCCGGAGACCGCTAGCTACAGGGGTGTGCAATTTGCACGAATTGCTTCCATGTAGGCGGGTCGTGCTCTTAATCAGAGTTGCGCGTGGTTTGGGTTGGCACAGAGGGTTTCGACGCTGTGTTTGTTAGGGGCTGCTCGCTTCGTTTATGCGTGCGCGGCCTGGGCGTAGCGTTGTGCGATAAAGACTAAACAAATACTCGTGTATTTGATCGCCATTTTAATATGCTTATAAATCGTCTGGTGCTTGATCATGCGATGACACTCCAGTTGAAAACTTTACCTAAGATAAGGCTTTGCGAAACGCGCTGGCGACTTACCTTCTTATCTACAATTCTCTTTGCTCTCTTCTGTGTTCTCTTAAGTAGTCGTTCCTTTACGCTTGTCTTGAATGCTCGATGCACTCTTTACGAACTTCTGTATCAGAAAATCAAGCTTGATCAGGTACCACCCGAACGCTTTGAACTTCGCTAAGCATGGTAAAACCGTTTTCTGAAATTGCTTCGATCATGAAGCTATATTCTTTCTCCTTGGTGACGTGTATGTCTTTCGCTACACGCACAACACCGTCGATATCGATCATGAATGGACCACGATATTCTGACAGGCTGCGTTCGTCGACAAGGCGATAAATGACGAAACCCATTGGTGCATTCATCCCATAATCTACCGCTGCCGCAATTCCTACTTCAGCACCCACAACGGCCCGCTCAGCGCTCACTGCGCCAAGGTGGTCATTTGAAGCAGACAGATCTTCGTGTACAGCGGCTTGTTGAGCCGGCATAAGTGTCGCTGAAAACGCCGATGCCGGACTCATTGTGTCTAGTGCTAGTTGGTGATTCATTGCTTCCCTCTGGTCTCAGTCTGGTCTCAGTTTCATTGAGCAGTAGCTTTTTGGTTCAAAACAACTTGGACACTGAACAACTAGCTAAAATAGATTTCTGCTCTAATCTTGTCCCTGAAATCTAGTCGAGAATTTGAGTACTGCTTCGCATTTTGAGAGGCTTTTTGTAAGAGCAATATTAAGATTTGAAAGGATATGTAACAAATTAGTAATGTTGGTAATGCTTCTGAACTGAAACCCTTTAACACAAAACCTTAAAAGGTTCTTGGAGGCCAGATCCGCGAGAAAAATTGATAAGCCTGTCGATTAAGAAAGACGTCATTTCTTGCCCTTTCGACAGCACGACCCCGCCCGTTGGTGAAAGTAGGTCTTCTTCGAGCAACATGCCTATTTTCAGCTCGTTTGCATAGATTTCCCGCACCACGCGAGAATCTTCTTTCACCACAAACGTACTTAAACTATCCAAGTAGAGCTGGTCTTCAGCCGCCGGAAACTCGATCGCACTTTTCTTGATCGCCTCATGCACGCTAATACTAAAAAGTAAGCATGTCTTGTCAATCCAGTTCGCGATACGCAGCATTCGTGCACCCGCTTGCACTCTTACCGGCAGAGAGCTCATATCGTCGTCGGTGCCGTATTGCGATTCAATCATCATAGCAACGCGCTCTAAGCGCGGAATAGAATGCACTAACTTGGCGCCAGATGCGGGAATCGCTTGCATCATTTTACGCTCTTGCTCGTCTAACTTTACGGAGCTAAAGGCTTTCTGAAGCACCGAAGCTGGCAAGGCGACGGCGCCTAATTGCGAAAGCATGGCCGCGATATCAAACTCCCAACGGCCTTTAAGTTCATTGCTAACCGCCATATGAGCGACTAGGCGACGAATATATACCGAGCGCCTCAAGGCTTCGGGTGCTGCCATGCTAAGAATATCGGTTAACACTCGCACGGCTGCCTTTAAGGTATTCTCAAGCAGATCTTTCTCGGTTTTCTTCAACCGACATAACTTCACGGCTTCTTCAATGTGCTCGATCAAATTCTCGGTAGGGCAAGGCTTAAGTAAAAAACGAAAGATATGTCCATCGTTAATTGCCGACATAGCGGAATTTACGTCGGCATGCCCGGTCAGCAAAATTCGCGTCATGTTTGGCGCCAATTTCCGCACGCGTTTCAGCAGCTCAGCGCCGTCCATTTCGGGCATACGCATGTCGCTAATAATGACCTCGAAGGTCTCATTTTCGAGAAGCTGAAGCGCTTCAGCACCGCTTTGCGCAGTATACACATCGAAGTGCTCAAATAGGTTGCGCTGCAAACCTTCAAGAATATTCGGTTCGTCATCGACGCACAGTATTTTTGCCGTCATTTCACTCAGGCACCTTTTAGGCGAGTGGCCATTTCGTTCCACTTAGGAAGGTGTTCTTCTATGCCTAAGCGAGAAATCGTTTGTTCGTCGATGCTAATACCCTTGTAGATCAAGCGTGCAACATACACCAATGCGGCCACGTTATGTCCAGGCGACAGGGCTTTTTCAGGCAGGCGGCTGTATAAAACGCCGTCGATGATGTCTGTAGAAAAGCCCCAAAACATCAATAGAAAAGCGCCTACTTGTTCATCACTTGCAGTGAATAGCTCCATTTCGATGGCCAGTGTTTCGGCTTCATCGGCATACGCAATGCGGTCCAAATAGTCTTGTGCTTTATCTGGAAAGGCTTGAATCAATACACTCTGGCCAATTTCACATAACAGGCCCGCCAACTTCACCTCGGCTACTTTATCCGGCAGAATTTCTCTCGCCATCGCGGCGCCTAAGCGGCTAATTGCAAAGCTCGCTTTCACCAGTTTTTCCATGTCTATTAAGGTGCAACCACTCGCAAAAGAATAGGTTTCGGAGAACAAAACAAAGTCTGTGACCATTTCTGTCCCCAAACGCACGACCGCTTTATGCACATCCGAGGTGGTGTCTCCACGAGAAAACATGGCCGAGTTTGTGATCTGCAAAACCTTTACTGACAGCGACGGATCCTCTTCGATGATATCGGCCACTTTTTCCAAATCCGCTGCACCGGATTGAATAAGGCTTTGGATACGGGCATAAATTTTAGGCGGGCTGGGCAACGAACTTATCTGACAAACGGCCGTTTTTACCGTTTCATTGGGCATATGCTTTAAGGCACTTTCAACCTTAATAAGAATTTCGATTAACTCATCAGGGCCAAAAGGCTTATCGAGCCAGCGGTGCGCAATAAAACTGCTCTGCATGGCAATTGAGCGTTCCGAATGCCCCGACAGAATTAGGCGCACCATTTCTGGATAATCTTGTGCCACGATATCAAGCAATTCAGCGCCATCCATCTCAGGCATGCGCATATCACTCACAATCACATCAAAATGCGTCGCCTTAAGTTTCTCAAGAGCTTCAGCACCGCTGTTCGCGCACTCTACGTCCCACTCGGTATCAAACAAACTACGGCTAATTCCATCAAGTATTAGCTGCTCGTCGTCCACAAATAAAATATTCACTGACCTACCTCTAAAGAGTGTTATGTTCTCAGGCCCTATCAGTAGGGCCTTTTCTCAGCAATGTGCCTTAAGAGCCAAACTCTCGCAGTACTTGAATAAGGTATTGAGACTCGCATGGCTTATCCAACCATTTATGAGCGGTTTCGCTCGACTCAATTTCTAAACTGCGCTCCGCGTGCCCGGAAAGAATAATGCGCTTCATATCGGGGTAAAGGGATTTTACTTTGTTGAGTAAAGACGCACCGCTAATGCCCGGCATGGCCATATCGGTCACAATAATGTCGAAGGTTTCCGTTTCGAGCCTCCGTAACGCTTCAATCGCACCGCTTTCAAAAGCAAGCTCCCAAGGTTCGCCACGCATGGATCGCTCCAAGGCATTCAGTATGTTTTGTTCGTCATCAACAAACAGTATTCTCATCGTTGCGCCCATTCATCTTCCCTTTCTATAATCTGTCTATGATCTGTCTATAAGAAGCCGCCTGAATACGCCGAGCCTCTGTATTTATTCGTTTTCAGTTCAATTCTTTTCAGTTCAGTTCAATTCAGACTTATTCAGTTTCTTTCATTGCTCTTTCATTGCTCTTTCATTGCTCTTTCATTGCTCTTTCACATCACTCTCGGCAACCAATGGCAGCCAAAGCATAAAGGTCGTGCCTTTACCGGCTTCCGAGCGAAAATCGATGATGCCCTTATGCTTTTCAACAATAACGGTATAGGCCATATTTAGCCCCTGCCCTGTGCCTTGCCCAACCTTCTTAGTAGTAAAAAACGGCTCAAACACTTTGTCTTGAATATGAGCCGGTATCCCGCCCCCATCATCTGTCACCTCAACCACCACAAAAGACGCTTCTCGGCGCGCACTAATCCGAATATGGCCTTGTTTTTTGTCCTCTCCTAAGGTGTCTTTAATCGCGTGCGCCGCATTGACCACAAGATTAAGAATGACCTGATTAAATTCATCTAATATCAAAGGTACTTTTGGAAGATCTGGTTCAAAATCATATTCAAGCTCTGCAATGTACTTCCATTCGTTACGACAAATGGTCACCGTCGACTCAATCGCGTCGCCTAATTCTGTATGGTGTTTCTCGCCATCACTAGAATGAGAAAATAGCTTCATAGCGCGCACAATTTTGGTCACGCGGTTCAAGCCTTCTACAGACTGTTCGATCGCTTTAGGAATCTCATTTTTAATATAGTCGAACTTAGCCTTCTTCAACATTGCTTCGAGCTCTTCTATCTGCGCCGCATTCGCATCATTGCGCGACGCTATGGCGATCGAACGATACATTTCTGCCGCCTGCAGCACATGGCCAACGCCTTTGCTTAAAAAGTTTATGTTGTCTGAAACGTATTGCGTGGGCGTATTTATCTCATGAGCGATTCCTGCTGCGAGCTGACCTATACTCTCCAGCTTTTGTGCCTGTCTTAACTTATGTTCCAAAAGTTTGCGCTGCGTAATGTCTCTCGCCAAGGCCGTAAACTTAAGTCCGTGTCGGAGCTGCATACGGCTAAACATCACCTCTAAATAGCGAGTTTTTCCTTGTTCTAGCTGATAACTTAGCTCAAGCGGTCTACCATCAAAGCCCTGTATTCCATCCTCCGAAAAATAGATACCGTGCGCTTCTAACTCCGGCAGAAACGCGCCTATTTTTTCGCCATCCAACACGCCCGCATGCGCGAACAAGCTCTGCGCAGACAAGTTACTTGCCTCTATGCGTCCGGAATCATCTAACACCAATAGCGCATCGACTAAGGAATCGAGAATGGCATGCTCGCGCGCTTCGCGTACTTCCGCATCGCTTTGCGCTTTCTCTAAACGCTTGTCGACCAATGTTCCCACAATCGAAATAGCGATAAACATGATCGCTAAACCAAGAATTACAAAGGTCAGTACAAGGCTGTCTTCGCCATGATTAACCGTTGAAAGCGGTTGGTCCTTGAGAATGTAAAAACTTGAAGCCTCCATCGCCAGATAATGCATCCCAGAGACTGCAAGCCCAATAAGAATGGCGCTATAAAGGCGCGGCAAAAAACGTGAGGTCTCGTCGGTGTTGGTCAGCACTCGAACATATAAGGCCGCTGTCGCAAGAACGTGCGCCACTAAAATGGAGCCAACAAACAAGTAAAGCTGGTACACCATGGCCGCCTTAGTATGCATGGCCTCCATACCCAAAAAGTGCATAAAGCCAATACCTGCAGCGAGCGAAAAAGCGCCAAGTTGCAAAGAAACAATGTCATAGCGCTTGTGGGCCAAGGTTCGAAAAGCTAGGTAGGATCCACCAATCGGCGGCAGTACAGACATGAACGTAAGTACCCAGTTGAAGTTAATCAACAGTGGTAATTCAAATGCGAGAATCCCGGTAAAGTGCATGGCCCAAATGCCAAATCCCATCGCAGAAGAACCGAACCATAGCCAAGCCTCATTGAGCAGCTTTGTGGGGTTCGCCAAAATACGTTCAAGAATCGTTAGCATGGCGTACGCGGCCATAATAGCGATTCCGAGGGACATGCCAACAAGCAGCCCATCGTAATTGCCCACGACTTCTTTATACGTAGATGTGTCTAGTTCTGTAAAGCGCCAAAAGTGAAGCATCGTTTTTGCGTTTCACTCCTTAAACAATTGAATTACTCGCGCCTGAGCTCAAACTGCACAATGTGATTACAGAGGCTGATTGAGGCTAAATGTAGTCGATAAAACTCTACTTCGCTGTGGAAATTACAAATCATCACAGCAAAGATATTGGCAGCACTCTACCTGATGAATGTTTAGCGTTAGACTATAGTGAGAAGGCGCAAGTAACACACAAGCGATATCGCTTTTGAGGAGGTGCTCGATGAAAACCTTTCAAACCGGCTATTTTCACGACCTGAAGATGGAAGCAAGTTTCCAGCGAATTTTTGTGAAAAGCAGACCATTTTGCTCACACGACATGCAAACGCCGCCTATCGCGGAACTGCCTTCATATGTGCTGATTGACGGCGGAATTATGATTCTGAACGAAGACGTCTTTCGACAAGAACTTGCCGCAGCCTTAGCAGAAAAACTTAGAACACCGTGAACTACCAACACTAAATCCGTAGATTTTGAGTTGGCATCTGGGTAGACCGATCAAGCGGCTAATTGCTTGATCTTCTCCCTTCTAATAACAGTTTTCTTACTGGAAATAAGATCGACTGTTATGGGGTTGAACACGCA
>JAWUYI010000057.1:0-7130 GCA_034110885.1 Oleiphilaceae bacterium | reverse complement strand
TCCGGAAGAGGGGACCTGCGTTATTCAAGATATGCTGCGCGGTACGATCGAAATTGACTGGGCTCAGGTTGATTGTCAGATTCTTTTAAAAAGTGACGGTATGCCAACCTACCACTTGGCTAACGTGGTTGATGATCATCTAATGGAGATTACGCACGTTATTCGTGGCGAAGAGTGGATTAACTCCGCACCTAAGCATCAGCTGCTGTATGAGTATTTTGGTTGGGATATGCCTGTCCTTTGTCATATGCCTCTATTGCGCAACCCGGATAAAAGCAAACTAAGCAAACGAAAGAATCCGACCAGCATTACGTATTATGAGCGCATGGGGTTTCTTCCTGAAGCGGTTACTAACTATTTGGGGCGTATGGGGTATTCGATGCCCGATGAGCGTGAAAAGTTCAGCTTGGATGAAATGATCGCGAGTTTCGATATTATGCGTGTTTCTCTTGGCGGTCCGATCTTTGATGTCGACAAACTGAGCTGGTTGAATGGCCTTTGGATTCGCGAAGACTTAAGTGAAGAGCAGCTAGGTGAGCGGGTTAAAAACTGGGCGCTGAACAGTGATTATATCAATCCTATGATTTCGCACATACAAGGTCGTATCAATACTTTTTCAGATATTGCGCCTTTGTCTGCATTTATGTTCTCTGGAATGTTGCCGCTTTCCGAATCTGATTTCGAACATAAGAAATTGGAATTGGGGCAGGTTCAGCGCGTGTTGCAGTTTGCTTTGTGGAAATTAGAAGCACAGCGTCACTGGACCAAGGACAATGTCTTTGCCGACGTAAAAGCTCTGTGTACAGCTATGGAGATTAAAATGGGCGATTTTATGCAGCCTATGTTTGTCGCAATTGCAGGCACGCCTAACTCATGGTCGGTGATGGATTCTATGGCGATGATCGGCCCAGATATGACGCGAGCACGTTTGCGCCATGCGCTAAATATTCTGGGCGGATTTTCGAAAAAAGAGACAAAACGGGTCGAAAAAGAGTATCAAAGCATCCTCAATAAAATTGAGGAAAATTAAGCGATTAAAAAGTTTAAAAACGGCTTGACTCACTAGGGGGCTTTCAATAATATACGCCCCCGTTGAGAGGCACTGCGAAGGCAGATGACCCAAGACGGGGCCATAGCTCAGCTGGGAGAGCGCAACGCTGGCAGCGTTGAGGTCGACGGTTCGATCCCGTCTGGCTCCACCAAATTTGCTTCTCACACCGTTCGCGTTTAGCGTGTTTAGATGTCTGGCGAGACTTCTAAGCAGGACAGTTTATGTCCCCTTCGTCTAGAGGCCTAGGACACCGCCCTTTCACGGCGGTAACAGGGGTTCGACTCCCCTAGGGGACGCCACTTCTTAAGAAGTATTAAAAAGCCCAACCGATTCGGTTGGGCTTTTTTTTGCCTAAAAATCCTCACCTAGCGCAATAGGCGCTATTAGCTTTTATCTGTTAAGTTAGCTCTCATGGATGTTCAGTGCTAGTGCTAGTGCAATGGAGAGAGTCTATCAGTTTTGAGGGATTGAAACCGACGGGTCAAAGGTCTGTTCGGGGATTGCGATTGTTAGATCAAACCCGCCTCCAGGTCTCGGAATTAACTCAATCGGGCCGTCGTTGATGCCGTTCGGGAGGTTAATTTGATCGATGCCAGGGATATTCCCGATTGAAAAGGTTACTTCATCGCCGTTTCTGCTCAAGCCTAGGTCGTCCCCTACATATGAGAAGTCGAAGTCGCCTTCAGGCGGGCGGTAACGTTCGTCGTCTAGTATGTCGGCAACAGGTCTTGTTATCGTCTCTGTATAACTAGGAATGTAAACATCTTCCGTTGGCAATAGGCTCTGTTCTACCGAAGTGTTTCGCATTAACTCGTCAGAAAGTTCAAAGGACGTGCTTAACGTTGCTTGAGATTCGTCTGTTTCACGCGAGGTATCTAGGCCTTGGTTGTCGCCCTCATAGGGAGCGATCGTGACGCTAGAAATTGTTTTTTGACCGTTGAGCGATTTTTTTCGCTTAGGGGTGATGATAATGGTTGAGTCTTCGATATAAGTTTCTGTAAGCTCTGAGCTACTTAAAGACTTTACTTCTGCATGACTCGCTGGCGCTAAAGTGGCCAAGGCTGCTACGCCAAGCGCCGGCAACATAAAAAAGGATGCATGTCGCTTTCTATAGATTGGCCCGATACTCGTTTTCGTCATCATAGTTGTGTCTGAATTCAGTTGGATCTCATAGTCCAGTATTTATCCATGTTCGCCCGAATGCAAGTGTAAGAGGCGAGAAAGTCTGTAACGAACAGTAAGGATGCGAACTTTTATAGGCTCTATGCTTTCGCATTATTGGATCGCTCAATATTTTGGGGTGTGCTATTTCTCGTATTTTTAAAAACTTCGTTGCTCGGCGTGCCCAAAAGAATAAGGTGCACGAACTGACACAGAAAAATATATATATTTTTCCAAGTAAGCAGGGTGGCGTATTTTTACTTATGTTACTGCTTATGTTGGTGACAGCTATCAATTACCAAAGCAGTTTGATTTACCTCTTCGTTTTTATTCTGTTCTCGGTATTTGTGCTCTCGATCTGGTTGTGCTTTTTTAATCTTCACGGTGTTCGATTTAGAGTAGATAGCTGTCCTGCAATCGAGGCGGGGAACAGTTTGCGAGTAAAGTTTTCCTTGTTAGATTCTGGCAAAGACCGCTGGGGTGTTCGTGCTGTCCTTGATAACGAAAAGGTCGTCGAGAGTGCGGGCCTGGAGAGCAAGGGTCGCCCAGAAAGCCCTGCTTTTGTTTGGTTTGCGAACGCTCGTGATGGCGCGAGCAGTGGCTCGGTCATCGTACTGGAAGGGCAAAGCTATTCTCGCGGTGTTTATGCCTTGCCGGGGGTCAAATTTGAAACGTTCTTTCCCTTTGGTCTTGTGCGAGCTTGGACATGGCTCTGGTTTGATTCTTCCTTGATTGTTTATCCAATTCCTATAGCACCTCCCGTTGGGCAGGATGCGCACGCTTCGGATCAATCTCAGGAGAAAAAGTATAAAGGCACTGAGCCAGACGACAGTCGAAGGTTTCAGTCAGGAGATGCGCTTCGGCGCGTAATGTGGCGACATTATGCCTTGCGTGATGAGTTGATGGTGCAGGACAGCGCTTGGCAGGGGTCGAGTAACACGGCTTTGCAGTGGGAAACCTACGCGGGCTTTGGCGTCGAGCAGGCTTTGAGTTTTCTGTGCTTTGATGTCATGCACTTGGCTCGGGAAAACCTAGAGTTTTCTCTGACGATGCCTAACGGTGAAGTGGCAATGGGTGTCGGAGCGCAACATCTAGATAGTTGTCTAGCTTTGTTGGCAGGGTTTAAATGAAGAAATTTAATCCACCAAAACAAGAAAATCAAAAAGCAGGAGTAGCTCGCTTAGAATTTTCAAGCGTGATGAAACGCTTGATTGCCCTTTGCATAGGCTTTCAGGCATTTGCATTCTTCTCGATCGCGCCAGTTTGGGTGCTTTTGTTTCTTGGTATCTTTAGCTTGTATATCTTCTGGCCTAAATTAGCGGCGGTGCGTTTCGTTCGTGGTGGTGTGATTATTTCTTGTCTCGTTAGTTTTGGGCTGACCTATGGAAAGGCCTATAGCGTCGAAATGGCCGCTGTGTTTTTGCTTTTAGTGTGCTGTATGAAAGCCACAGAAATCTTGCGCATGCGCGATGTGCTGGTTTTTGTATACACCATGTTCTATTTGTCAGCTGTGTCGTTTTTGTTTGAGCAGGGCATTGGTCATGTGCTGCTCGAATTGAGCGTGCTCGTGTTTTGCCTTGGCCTATTGATGCTCGCGAATGGAGTGGAGTTTGGTAGCCTTAGAGGCCAATTTTCGGGCATTGCTAAGTTATTGGCAGTCGCTCTGCCGTTCGCAGTGGTGTTCTTTTTATTCTTTCCCAGGATGGCGCCATTGTGGTCTTTGCCTATAAAGACCAGTCATGCCAAAACTGGGATGAGCGAGGAGATGTCGCCAGGCGATATTGCGGATCTTAGTCAGTCTGCAGAGAGAGTGTTTCGTGCGACGTTTTCGGAGTCGCTTTCGCCGAAGCAGCATCAGCTTTATTGGCGCGCTATGGTGCTTGACCAGTTTGACGGCAGAACTTGGCGCAGGGGCGTTGACCGACTTAATTCGCAAAGGTTTGCTCGTGGCATTTCGTACGGCGCAAAATATGAAGAACCAAAGCTCTTCGAAACCCAACGGCCTTTTTATGATGTGATGATGGATCCTCACCAAGAGCGGTGGGCGTATGCCTTGAATGGATCTGAACGTGCCTCAAATAATATTCACGAGATCGGCTTAGGTGCATTTGAATTCAAGTTAGATGTGGTTTCGCCAACGCCCTACCGTTTGATCCTGGATTCGTTCGGCTCGTCCGTAGATGGCTTGGCCACTGCAATGAAGCTGTCCGGTAGCGATGCAGCGAGCAGTCCGCTTGCTCAGGACGTCGCTTTGCCTCGCTCGGTTAATCCGAAAACGCGAGCCTTGGTAGATTCGATACTGCGTGCTGGGCCCACGGAGTCTGAGTTTGTTCGGCGCTTACTCGAGATGTTTGCAACGGAAGGTTTTGCTTACACATTAAAACCGCCGCTGCTTGGTGACAATTCCATTGATGAGTTCTTGTTTTCAGCTAAGCGCGGATTTTGCGAGCACTATGCGAGTAGTTTAGCGTTCATGCTTCGGTCCGCTGATATTCCTGCGCGCATTGTTCTTGGCTATCAAGGGGGGGAATACAATGCAGAGTTGGATTATTGGTTAATTAGACAGTACGACGCGCATGCGTGGGTAGAGGCGTATATTAGTGGTTTAGGTTGGGTTCGGCTGGACCCTACAGCGCTAATTGCTCCCGACCGCATTGCTATGAACCTTGAAGCTGCTGTAGCAGGAGAGGGAACCTTTCTTTCAGAAAGTCCGTTTACAGCGTTTAGTCGTGCGAATGCATTGTTAAGTTGGGTGATGCGTAAGTCTGACGAGGTGAACTATCGTTGGCAAAAGTGGGTGGTGGGATATGGCGAGTCTTCTCAAATAAGCTTGATCTCAAACCTGTTTGGCGAATTCAGTTGGAGATTGATGTTGTGGTTCATGCTGGGCCTGCTAGGTGTTTTAAGTTGTGCAACTGTCTTGTATTTTTGGCTTGGCCGTTATCGTTCTAAGTTGTCGAAACCCGAGCGACGTTTTTTGCGTTTTGTCGCATTTTTGCGGGCATTTGGGGTGAGGCGAGAGCTAGGTGAAACGCCACGAGCGTTGGTTGCTCGCACAAGACCTACGCTCCGCCCAAGTTTGCATCGGCCGCTTGCACAAAGAGCAGAATCCTTAGAAAAAGACCTATATACTTAAGATAAATTGAGAGCTTAGTAAAAGAGAATGAATAAACGATGATATATCCTTGGTTGCAAAGCAGTCTTGAGCGCGTGTCAGCTCAGTTGAAGTCGGATAGACTGCCGCATGCGCTTTTGATTTCTGGTGCACCGGGGCTTGGTAAGTCGCGTTTAGCGCTTGAAATTGCACGCCTGTGTTTGTGTATGGCTCCGGCAGGGGATTCGGCGTGTGGGTCGTGCAAGGCATGCCACTTGATGACATCAGGCAGTCATAGTGATTTTCGTCGTTTGAGTCCTCAGGAAGGCAAGAAGCAGATTAGCATCGACGATGTGCGCACCATGGTTGAGTTTGCCCATGGATCGAGTATGCAAAAGGGGCGAAAGGTTATTGTAATAGAACCTATAGAGAGTCTAAATCGCAGTTCGGCCAACGCATTGCTAAAAACCTTGGAAGAGCCTTCTAAGGGTTCGTTGTTGATTTTGGTTGCGCAACGGCAAGAAGCAGTACTTCCCACCATTCGCTCACGCTGCCAAACTGTGCACGTTCGAACGCCCAATATGAGTGTTGCGAAAGAATGGCTAGGTCGTGAGCAGGCGGAGTTATCGGACGACGAGTTGTCGCGGTATCTGTCGTGGTCCGGCGGCGCGCCGCTGCGCGCTAAGGCCTTTGTTGCAATGGATGCGGCAGCGATGCAGTCGGCATTACTCACTGGCCTGTCGTCGGTGCTTAAGCGCGAGCAGACCGTGTCGTCGTTTGCGGCTGAGTGCGACGACGATATGTTGGCTGTGCGGCTAGAGTGGCTTTTGCAATGGAGTGAGCAAATGATTCTTCATGCTAGCACTGGCGAAGAGAATGCCTATCTATTCGAAGACTCAGTTAAGATGCTTTCCTATCTCGCAATGCGATCTAGCAGAGAGCAGTTGTTCGGTCTTCGCGAGTATTTGTTGCAGCAGTTGGCCTTGCTTTCTGGCAACACGAACCCTAACTCGGCCTTGCTGTTTGAGAGCGTATTGCTGCAATGGTTTGCTTTGATGGCGAAACGTGCTGCATAGATTTCATTTTTGATTAGCGCATTGCGATAACTGCCCTATACTAAAGAAACTAAGCTAATAATTTCAGGAACTTATTGTAACAATGTCAGCTGGATTCGGCGCCCGTAGTGGCATATTAACCTTAACAATTAAAGATAAAGCGGTGCTTTACGCCGCGTACATGCCGTTTATTCAAAACGGTGGTCTCTTTATACCAACGGCAAAAAATTACCATTTGGGCGACGAGGTTTTCTTACTTTTAAACCTGATGGATGAGCCTGAAAAAATCCCGGGTGCGGGCAAGGTTGTTTGGGTCACACCTAAAGGCTCCCAAGGCAATAGAGCCGCTGGAATCGGCGTGCAGTTTAATGCTGAAGATGAAACGGCTAAGAATCTAATAGAAACGCATTTGGCTGGAGCGCTTAGCTCTGATCGGCCAACGCACAGCATGTAATATCCCCTAAACAGCAGCGCTCGCTGCAAATGCTTACCTCGAATGCGACAACTGAGGCCATAGCCGCTTGGTACCTTCGTCTAAATACTGATTCCTATTCTATACGATACACGTTTTGTATGAATTCCTTCTTGTGCATTTAAGCCTAACTTCGGGCTAGCAATGCATAAACAGGTTTGACGCATTGTTGCTATTGCGTCTATTCGACTAATTTCAATCATTTGATAATGCGTACCACGTGCGCCTCTGCGATGTTCAATGTACACTGTCACGCTTTATTTTTAGGATGGTTTCAACTTATGTTTGTCGATTCAC
>JAWUYI010000056.1:0-34028 GCA_034110885.1 Oleiphilaceae bacterium | reverse complement strand
TGCTGTTAAGTGGGCGTTTTGCTGAAATCAACCCGGCTGTGGGTCTCGTGTCTGTGCTTTATGTACTTGGGATTATGTTCGGCGTGCTCTAGTAAAACGAGTGCATTAATGAAAAAGCGGTGAATGTTCATCGCTTTTTTTTGCTCAATTTTTATCGTTTGATAGTTCTGTGAAATGTAGCGCTGTAGTCTAAACTAATTACAACGTTTTGCTTCGGAGGGTTGTGCGTGCTTTATCAAAGGATAGGAAAGCTCTTGGGTTTTAAGTGCTTTACTTTTTTGCGTGGTATCAGATCTGCTCGCTTCTTTCTTGCCGTGTTTATATGCATGACCGGCACCGTTCATGCTGAGCAAACTATTGTTGTGCCTCAACTCCAGACCGCGCCCGTCTTAGATGGTGATCTATCCGACTGGGTGACGCCCCTTACAAAGCTTGATTTAAAAAAGGTCAGACCTGACTCAAGTGTATTTGTAGACTCTGTTGAAATGTTCGCGGGTTATCATGCAGACACTATTTACTTTGCATTTCGCTGGGCTGATTCAACGTACGACTTACAACACAAACCCTATATTTGGGATGACAAGCAAGGTCGATATGTTACAGGCGCTCAGAGAGAAGATCGTCTTGCTTTGCAGTTTGAAATGGAGGGTGACTACACAACAAACTGGGCCTCGGGGCAGGAGTTTGTGGCTGATATGTGGCACTGGAAATCTTCAAGGTCTGCACCCATAGGATATGCGCATGACAAGACCACGGTCGTGTCTCGCAGCAAAATAAGCAAGGCGTATAAGCTTACCAATGCTGATGGGGTCGACATCTATATTCGACGCCCCAGTGATGGGGGAGACAAGCTTTATAAAAGTATGCGATATGGTTTAAAAGAAAAAGCCTTGATGCCAAAGTATTTACCCAACCCTATGGTCAAGGGGTCGGTAGCAGATGTAAAAGCGCGCTCCAAGTGGAGCAACGGATATTGGGTCGTAGAGCTTCAACGTGCGTTTGATACAGGGTATGAAGACGACGTGGTCTTTTTGCCAGGCGCTACCGTAAAGGGCGGGGTCGCGATTTTTGATCGTTCGGGAGACGATGACCATGTTATGTCACAAACGCTTAGCTTTGTGATTAAGACGGATTAGGATTATGAATTTATCTCGCGTTTCTCTCGGGGTTCTCGCCAAGTTCTTAAGTGTTTTTTGCTTGTCATCGTTATTGTTGCTGATTTTTTCTGCTCTAGCTGTAAATGGTTTTTTTGATAAGTTTCGTGAGTCCAGTTTGGGTCAAGCGGAGCTTTCACAAAGCATCGCACAAGAACTGAATCAAAAGTTGCTGCCGATTAATAATGACCTAGCCGGCTTGCAGCTTTTGTTTTCTCAATTTACGTCTGAGTTAGAGTTGCTCTCTGTCGATATCGACCGCGACTTTGATCGCCTTGAAGAGATTTTAGGCGCGCTCGAAAATACGAGAGGTAGTTTGGTTAATGTGTGGCCCAATGGCTTGCTCGATTCAGCGCTTTTAGAGCGTATTATTTCTAGTATTATTATTTCTGAAGATATTGCTATTGAGGTGCTTGAAAAACGCAGCCCCAACTACACCTATCAGTTATACGAAGAAAGTGTCGATATTATTGAAACGGTTCGATCTGACGCCAAGGAAATTTTGGATGCAGTGCATCAAAAATTAACAGACTTAGCGGCTGAAAGTCTTGCTTCGGCAAAAATTACTCAGAGCAAAGTCATTGCGCAGCAAGCAGAACTTAAGTTGGGTGTGGCCGCCTTTGTTGTAATCAGTTCGGCTCTATTTGCGCTGCTTATGGTGTTTATCTGGTTATTTTCACGCGAAACAAACCGCAGGTTGCATGTGCTTAAACGGTTTGCTCAGGCTGTAGAGAGCGGTGATTACAAGCAGTCGGTGAATTTGTTAGCGAACGACTCTTCTGGTGAGTTGGCGCGCTCCTTAGAGTCGATGTCTGAGCGTTTGGTTGAGTTGATTCAGGAAAGCGAGCAGTTAGCGGAAGACGCCGAGCAGTCGTCGATTGCTAAGTCTGAGTTTTTGGCCAGCATGAGCCATGAGATTCGTACGCCGATGAATGGTGTTATCGGCTTGTTGGATATTCTTAGTGCGAGTAAGTTAGATGCTCAGCAGAAGCATTACTTGAAATTGGCTCAGTCTTCCGCGAGCTCGCTGCTTAGCTTAATTAACGACATTTTGGACTTTTCCAAAATAGAGTCTGGTAAATTGGCGCTTGAAAATATCGACTACAGTTTAAGTGAATTGCTCTCTGATTTCGTAGATGTCATGTCTCACACTGCGGCAGAAAAAGGCTTGGTATTGATGTATCAAGAAGCCGGTTTGGGGCATGGTTGGATTACGGGTGACGCAGGACGGTTGCGGCAGGTACTGACGAACCTCGTTGGCAATGCTTTAAAATTTACCGACAAGGGTGAAGTCACTTTAGGTGTTGAGCTTACGCATGAGAACGGGAAAAACACCTTGCTGCTTTCGGTCTCTGACACGGGTATTGGTATTGCAGAAGATAAAATCGCGAGCCTTTTCGAATCGTTTACTCAGGCTGACGCTTCCACCACCCGAAAGTATGGTGGCACGGGTCTTGGTTTGACGATTAGCAACCAGTTAGTCGCACTTATGGGGGCAGACTCGTTGCAGGTAGAAAGTCAGTTGGGCAAAGGCAGTCGATTCTTTTTTGAGATCGAGGTTGATATGCCGGACGCGCCGCAGGTCATAGAAGTAATTGATGACACTCAAGTTCAGGAAGACGATGTTAAAGGTGCACGTGAGCAGCTTCAGCAAAAAATGCGTGTTTTATTGGTTGAAGATAATCCCGTTAACCAAATTGTTGCGCAAACTTTGGTTGAGGCAGAGGGTTATGAGGTTGAAATTGCGGGCGACGGCCAGCAAGCAATTGATAAGCTGAATGGCGGTGATTTCTGTCTGGTATTGATGGATTGCCAGATGCCCGTGATGGACGGTTACGACGCGACTCGCAATATTCGCGAAGGTGCGTGCGGAGAATCAACCAAAACAATCCCAGTTATAGCGATGACGGCAAATGCCATGCAGGGCGACAAAGAAAAGTGTTTAGACTCCGGCATGGATGATTACATCAGCAAGCCGATTGACGCCGAGATATTAAAACAAAGATTAGAGCACTGGAGCAAAGTGTAGTTTGCTCTAGATTCTAAGGTTAGAAAGAAGAATTCCATTTAGGCAGTGTTCAAACACACTTAGACCCGTTAGATTAGCGATCAATAATAATTAGTATTGAGGTCTCGATGCTCAAATTTCCTTCTCTTCACGTTAGTCTGCTTGTTACTCCGCTTATTCTGCTGGCAAGCCTGACCTTTTCCAATTCTGTTTTTGCGCAAGAAAACTTCGGCTTCTCTGCGATGAAAACAGCAAACTCTGCTGGAACACTCGAAGCTATGGTCGTCAGCGGTGGCCGTATGTTTGAAATTAGAAAGCTGTCCCATGTATCTGTACTCGTTTCGCACCCTCAAGGCGACTTTTTGTGGGATACCGGTTTGGGGCGTGACGTAGCAGAGCAGATGGATGTGTTTGGTTTTCTTGATAAGCAATTGTTTAAGGTCGAAAACCATGCGCCTGCTCGAGATCAACTGGAGCAGAATGACTATGATTTCACTCGTTTGAAAATGGTCATCCCTAGCCATATGCACTGGGATCACGTGAGCGGATTGGAAGACTTTCTTGGCGTGCCTGTCTGGGTTCAGCAACAAAGTATGGATGAAGCGTTTGAGGGGCTGCCTCCTGGTTTTGTTGCTTCACAGTTTGATAGTGATGAGATTGTCTGGGAGATGCTCACTTTGAGCGATCTTGAGTACGAAGGATTCAGCAAGAGCTTGGATATATTTGGTGATGGCAAGGCTGTGCTCGTCGACGTTAGTGGTCATTCTCATGGTCATCTTGGTTTGTTTTTGAATCTGAGTGCTGAGCAGCGTTACTTTTTTATTGGTGATGCAACATGGGTGTATGAGGGCGTTGAAAGTAATCGCTCAAGGCCGTCCATCATCAAATGGTTGGTTGGGGTTGATGCGGATTTCGAGCAAAATGCCGCTGCGGTGAATAAAATTCATGCCATTCATCAGCGTTTGCCAAACCTAACAATAGTGCCTGCGCATGATGAACGGGTATTGCTTAGTTTGCCTGCGTACCCGACCTTTGAACGAACGTCTAACTAAGCCTTAGGTCATAGGCAAGTAGCCTTCTAGTTGTTGAATTCGACGTATCCAGCGCTCAATTGCTGGATATTCGTCTAGAGAAAACCCACCCTCGTGCGCCACATGAGTGTAGGCATAAAGTGATATGTCGGCACAGCTTAGGGCATTTCCAATTAGGAACGGCGTCTGAGCTAGTTGCTGCTCCATAACATGAAGTGCCTTATGGCCACCTGTCTGCTTGGCTTTGAATTCTTCTTTGCGCTCTTCAGGCATGCCAAGGTATTTTGAAATGAAGCGCGCAACCGCGATATATGGCTCGTGGCTGTATTGCTCAAAGAATTGCCATTGCAGAACTTTTGCTATGTCCCACGCGGTTGCCGGCATCAGCGGTGTTCCGTGAGCAAGAAAGTTTAGAATAGCGTTTGACTCGGAAAGTGTTCGACCGTCATCCAACTCAAGCAGTGGGATTTTCCCGTTAGGGTTTTTCGCAAGGAAATTAGCGTCTTGGGTGTCGCCTCTGAGTATGTCGACGGGTACCCATTGATGTTCTATATCTGCTAGTGAGCATAGTAATGCTAGTTTGTAACAGTTGCCTGATTGTGTGTCGCCGTAGATCTTCATATGATGCTCGCGTATAAACATATGATAGTTAAAGTTTGTTTTGTGCTGTCTGCAAATTACACCTTGAGTCGGTTTGCGACAACTTTTATGTGCGGCGGCGTTCAAAGTGAGAGGGAATGTGATGAGTGAGTGGCAACCTATTCAAGGGCGGGATGATGCGTGGTATGGGCGTTATTTGGTACCAAATTTCGCATCAAATTCAGTCGCTATAGCGTTTGGTGGTGATGAGCATTTGATTATTAGTCCGGGGAAAGCTCTGCTCGCAGACTTTGACCGGCTATTTCCAAACTATGGTTCTGGTCTAGGTGAAGGGCTACACATTGTTTTGCCCAATGCATATCACTACATGGGGCTTGAGGCTTGGCTAAAGAGTTATCCGAAGGCGCGCGTGTATGCTTCAAAGCAAGCAACTTCCGCGCTTCTTAAAAAAGGTTTGGGTGATCTAGATTGCAAGCTCGAAGTCCTAGAACAGGCTGATATGGGTCTGCCTGAACGGGCGCGTTGGGTTTTTCCTCCGGGGCATCGGGGAGGTGACGCATGGCTTTTGTTGCCGCATCAAGACGCTTGGTTGTGGGTTGTTTGTGATAGTTTTTTAAACTATCCAAGGGTGTCGAATCAGCCTGTTGCTAGAATGATGCAGAAGCTTCTGGGGGCTGCCCCAGGACTGAAGATAAGCAAAGTGATTAAGTATTTCATTATGACGGATCGCTCTGCGTTTAAAGGCTGGGTGTTAGACCGTTTAGAGGAATATCCTCCTTCGGTTTTATTGCCTTCGCATGGTGATCCAGATTACGGGCTGAATGAGGGGGGAAGCAGCAGTGTCAGTGTTGATCTGGCAGAGCGTTTGACGCAGCTTGTGAACCAGAGGCTTTAATTGCTTAGTTAAGCTTTATTATTTGAACATGTTGCTCGAGCGCCCACTGGACGTGTTCGAAAACTAGCTCGGATGGGCTGTTTTCTTGAGTTTTTAATGCGTGAATGACGCTTTCTGACGTTGGCGCATTGCCGAGTGCAACGGCAATGTTTCTAAGCCATCCTTCATATCCGGTCCTGCGAATTGCAGAACCTTCGGTCTTCGTAAGAAACTCTTCTTCGCTCCAGAGGAACAAACTGACTAGCTTTTGCGTGTCGAGTTTATGCCTAGGTTGAAAATCTTGTTCGTCCGATGCTTGAGAAAACTTTGTCCAAGGGCAGACAATTTGGCAGTCGTCACACCCAAAAATTCGATTGCCCATCTTGGCGCGTAGTTCGAGAGGGATGGCCTCTTTGGATTCGATCGTAAGGTATGATATGCAGCGCTTGGCATCTAGGACATAAGGCGCTACAAATGCGTCGGTCGGGCATTTATCAAGGCAGCTCGTGCAGCTGCCGCAGTGCTCTTCGGTATAGGGTTCGTCAAGCGGTAGGTCTAAATCAGTATATATCTCTGCGATAAAAAACCAGGAGCCAGCGCTTCTGTTGATAAGCATTGTATTTTTTCCGAACCAGCCTAAACCAGCCTTTTGGGCCAGTGCTCGCTCTAGTACCGGCGCACTGTCTACAAATGCTCGAAAGTTGTAGTGGGTTTCGGTGTGTTCGCGAATAAAGCTTATTAAGTGTTTTAGGCGGTTGCGCAGAAGTTTGTGGTAGTCGCGTCCAAGCGTATAGCGCGATATATAGGCTTGTTCGGGTTGATTCAGAATATCGGCTGCATGTTGAGGTTCGTCACTCAAGTAGTCCATGCGCAGAGAGATGACGCGAAGGGTGCCATCAATAAGCTGCCCGGGCGTCCAGCGCTTACTACCGTGGCTTTGCATGTACTCTAGATCACCGTGATAGTCGTTTTTAAGCCAATCCGCATAGTGCTGAACGTGACTAGAAAGGTCGGTGTCGGTCACGCCTACTTGTTGAAATCCAAGGCGTTTTGCTTCTTCGATAATCGAGTGGCGAAGCTGCAGCGCTTGTGTTGGTGTGAGTTCAGGCTTAAGTGACATGATGTTAAGTGTAGAAATTCCAGATTTTTGCTAAGCTTTACAGTTAAGTAGGCAAGAAATTTAATACTGATTCGAAGCGTTTGAGGGCTGCGAGTTTAGTTTTGCCAAGTGTTGTTAACATAAAGGCTTTTGCACAGAGATTATACAGTTTGCCCAAAGAGCATGCTCGCTCGTTAGTGTAGCACTTATTTGGGCCTTGCTTAGGCGATACGTTAAATGAAACGAGTTCTTCCAAATGCCTCGGCAACGGCCAAATTGGGGCGTGATCTTTTTGAGCAGTTAGAGCGCTTGAATACCCGTTTGATGGTGATTTATTTGCACGGGAATTTGGGGATGGGTAAGACTTCGCTGGCGCGAGCGATTCTTGAAGCCGGCGGCCATGCTGGTAAGGTGAAGTCTCCCACGTATACCTTGGTTGAAGAGTACAATTTGGCGAGTTTTAAGATTTACCATTTTGATTTGTATCGTTTGGCTGATGCTGAAGAGCTAGAGTTTATGGGGATTCGAGATTTCTTGAGTCCTGATGCGCAGGCGGATAAACCGGTTGTGTGTTTGGTTGAATGGCCAGAAAAAGGGGAGGGTGTGTTGCCTTCTCCAGATTTAGATATATATATCGACGTGAACGGTGATGGGCGCGAAGCTGAGTTTTGTGCGCGGACGTCGGTAATAAGCGATGACGTTTTAGAGTCATTAGAGAAAAATGATGTTTGAGGGTTGGCGCATGCTTAAATTGCTTGGCATCTTGATGGTGGTCGCTTCAACGATTGCGTCGAACAGCGCATTTGCTTCGTCCGCAGAAGTAACGGGCGTTCGAATTTGGAATTCTCCTCATAGTTCGCGTTTGGTGCTCGATATTAGTAATGATGTCGACCATAAGATTATGACGCTCTCAAAACCAGATCGCCTAGTTCTCGATATCTCACGCGCGAAGAAAAACACTCGGTTTGACAAGATAAGCCTAGATGGTTCGCCTATTAAAGAGATACGCAGTGCTGTCCGTAACGGGCGCGATTTGCGTGTCGTGTTGGATCTTAAAGAAAAAATAAATCCCAAAAGCTTCGTGCTAAAGCCTAATGAGCAATATGGGAACCGTTTGGTTTTAGACCTGTTTTCGCTAGATAAAGCGAGTTCTGAACCAAAGGTGACGAAGCAGCTAAATATGGCTGGCGGTAAGCGCGACATTGTTGTGATGGTCGATGCGGGGCATGGCGGTGAAGATCCTGGTGCATTGGGACCTGGTAAAGTGCGCGAAAAAGATGTTGTTTTAGCGATCGCGAAAGATCTTGTTGCCAATATTAGTTCACGTCCTGGTTATAAGGCTTATTTGACGCGCACGGGTGACTACTACATTGGTTTGCGTAAGCGAACTCAGATAGCGCGCCAGCATAGTGCCGATTTGCTTGTTTCGATTCATGCGGATGCGTTTACTCGAGCTCAGGCAAATGGTGCTTCAGTGTTTGCTTTGTCTGATCGAGGCGCAACGAGTGAAATGGCTCGATGGTTGGCGAAAAAAGAAAATGCCGCCGATTTGGTTGGTGGTGGTGGAGTTAGCATAGACGACAAGGATGATATGCTTGCCAGTGTGCTATTAGACTTATCCTCAACCGCAAGTATAAAAGCAAGTCTTACCGTAGGGGAGTATGTGCTTAAATCGGTTGGCGGTGTAGCGAGGCTGCATAAAAAACAGGTTCAGCAGGCTGGATTTGTGGTGCTTAAGTCGCCGGATATACCTTCTATCTTGATTGAAACTGGATTTATTTCGAATCCTGCGGAGTCTCGACGACTCAAAACCCGAAAGTATCAAAAGCAAATTGCGTCCTCGATTAGCACGGGGATTCAAAAGCACTTTACGCAAGACCCTCCGATTGGCACTTTGGTTGCTTGGCAACGAGACAAGGGGCGACCTGCGTCGTCTATGTATACCGTTAGACGTGGTGATACCTTGTCGCATATCGCAAGTCGCACCTCCGTTAGTCTTAAAGAGCTGCGTAAGATTAATAAGCTGAACAATGATACGGTCTACGTTGGGCAAGAGCTGCGTCTGCCTTCTTCGTAGTTTTTCACTTGGCCGACAAAATTCTAGAGTCCAATTCTACTCAAAGTGGCTTAGCGTGACTTTGTGTTCATGGTAGACTTTGCACCTTAAATGCCTGCAAAAAGAATCCTATGTCGAAAATTCATAAACTCTCCGCCAGACTTGCTAACCAAATTGCGGCCGGCGAAGTCGTCGAGCGTCCCGCTTCTGTTGTTAAAGAGTTACTGGAAAATGCCTTAGATGCTGGGGGCGATAAGATTATCGTTAACGTTGAATCTGGTGGCATTAAACGTATTTTGGTTAGAGATAACGGTTTTGGGATGGATCAAGACGATTTGCCTTTATCCTTGAGTCGTCATGCAACGAGTAAAATTACCTCTTTGGATGATCTTGAGGCGGTCGCGACGCTTGGGTTTCGAGGCGAGGCTTTGGCTAGTATTAGTTCTGTTTCTCGGCTCCAGCTAAGCTCAAAAACAGATGATTCTGAACAAGCATGGATGGTAGAAACTGAAGGGCGTGATATGGACGCTAAGCTAAGCCCTACAGCCCATACTCGCGGAACAAGCGTCGATGTGCGTGATCTTTTCTTCAATACGCCCGCAAGACGCAAGTTTATGCGTACCGAAAAAACTGAATTCAATCATTTAGAGGAAGTGGTAAAGCGGCAAGCTTTAGGGCGCTTTGATGTTGGCTTTGAGCTTTCTCACAACGGAAAAACGGTGCATGCGCTTCGCACGGCCTTGACGCTCCGAGATAAAGAGCAGCGCGTGGCAAGTCTCTGCGGCAAACCTTTTATGGAAAATGCTGTTGAAATTGATGTTGAAGCAACAGGTTTAAAGTTGTGGGGCTGGGTAGCCTTGCCAACGTTTTCGCGTAGTCAGGCAGATTTGCAGTATTTTTATGTGAATGGGCGCGTTATTCGTGATCGTCTAGTGAGTCATGCGGTTAAGCAAGCTTATAGGGATGTCTTGTATCACGGCCGGCATCCGGCATTTGTATTGTACTTAGAGCTCGATCCAGCCCTAGTCGATGTAAACGTTCACCCGACTAAGCATGAGGTGCGTTTTAGAGATGGTCGTCTGGTGCACGATTTTATTTTTAGAAGTCTGCATAAGGCATTAGCAGATATACGGCCTGACGAGTATTTAAAGCCTGCTGACGGAGTAGGTCGAGTAGCTGAAAATGAAGCGATTCATGCGAGCGTAGGACTTGCAGCGCAGCCTGGTTTTAATTCGCAGGGGTCTATGCCGTTGAACCCCCAGTCTGCTTCTGTTTTGGCTGCTAGTGGCGCTGCGGCAGGTAACACCAATGGTCACAACCCTTATGCTTTTACTCAGCATTCGGTTGCCCCTGGCGCAGTTTCCGAGAGTTTGAATGCGATGAAATCCCTTTATGGTGTTGCCGGGGGTAATATTGAAAATTCAGATGCTGGGTTAGCGGCTGCAATAGCGGGGCAGCAACAAGGGTTTGGCGCTGAATTGAAGGCAGGAGAGGATTGCCCCTTAGGGTTTGCTGTGGCGCAACTTCATGGCATTTATATTCTTGCTCAGAGTGCTTCTGGTTTAATTATTGTTGATATGCATGCGGCGCACGAACGGATTACGTACGAGCGAATGAAGCAGGATTTTTACAGTGCGGGTATTCAAACTCAGCCGCTTTTAGTGCCGATAAGTATCGCTGTCAGTCAGCGAGAAGCTGACGTAGCTGAGGATTGCTCGGAGCAGTTGTATAAGTTCGGTTTGAGGCTTGAGCGAGCAGGTCCAGAAAACCTTGTTGTCCGCGAGATACCGGTTATTCTCCAGAAAGTCGATGTGGTGCAGTTGGTGCGTGATGTATTGAGTGACATGATTAGTGATGGTTACTCAGATCAGCTAGAAGCAAGGGCAAATGAGTTAATGTCTACGATGGCGTGTCATGGCTCTGTGCGCGCAAATAGGGCGCTCACGCTCGCAGAAATGAATGCTTTGCTGCGTGATATGGAAGCAACAGAGCGCAGTGGGCAGTGTAATCATGGGAGGCCGACCTGGACGTCCCTTTCTATGCCTGACCTTGATAAGCTGTTTTTGAGGGGACGTTAGTGTCAGGTGCAGCGTTGCCACTAGCAATCTGTCTAATGGGGCCAACTGCCTCAGGTAAGACGGATTTGGCGATTCAGCTTAGTAAGGTTTTGCCTGTCGACATCATTAGTGTTGACTCTGCACTTATTTACAAGGGAATGGATATTGGAACGGCAAAACCTAGCGCTGAAGAGTTAGCGTTAGCGCCGCATAGATTAATAAATATTGTTGAGCCGAGTGAGTCCTATTCGGTGGCGTGTTTTTATAATGATGCGCTGCGGGAGATGCGAGAAATTACGGCAAGGGGCCGTATTCCTCTGCTTGTGGGCGGAACGATGATGTATTTTAAAGTGTTGCGCGATGGCATTGCCTCAATGCCGTCTGCTGACCCTGTGGTTCGACAAGAAATAAATGCCTTGGCAGAGTTACATGGATGGCCGCATATACACCGACTTTTGGCAGAGGTTGATCCTGCGTCCGCTGAACGCATTAAACCTACTGATCCTCAGCGTTTGCAGCGTGCATTAGAGGTTTATCGGGTAAGCGGTAAAACTTTATCTGAGCATTGGGCCATCCAAAACGCGAGTAGCAACGAAAAAGAAAGGGAAGAAACTGGAAAAGGTGGTAAAGACGTTTACACTGATTCAGGGAATGGACTGCCGTCAGTGCCATTCAGACTCTTAAACTTTGCGATTTCGCCATCTGAGAGGTCGGTTTTGCATGACCGGATTGCTCAGAGATTCGGCCTCATGCTGAATCAAGGTTTTCAAGAAGAGGTTGAGGGTTTTTACAATCGAGAGGATATCGACATTTCAATGTCGTCAATGAGGTGTGTAGGGTATCGTCAAATGTGGGAATATTTGGCTGGTAGTCTAAGCTATGAAGAGATGCGCGAGAAAGGTATCATTGCAACCCGCCAACTCGCGAAGCGTCAGCTTACTTGGCTTCGAGGATGGGAAGACATTGAGTGGCTTGAAACCGGCAAAGCAATCAATTTAGATACAGTATTGAATTTTTACAAAAAAGCCGCATCTCAGTAGTGTGCGCAATAATAGTTAAAAAAATATATTAAAAAATTTATCATCGGGAGATAACCACATGTCAAAGGGACATTCTTTACAAGACCCCTACCTAAACGCATTGCGTAAAGAGCGGATACCAGTGTCTATTTTTCTTGTTAACGGTATAAAACTGCAGGGGCAAATTGAGTCCTTCGATCAGTTTGTTATTTTATTGAAAAATACAGTAAGCCAAATGGTATACAAGCACGCGATATCGACGGTTGTTCCGGCTCGTAACGTTCGCATGCCCACTGCAGAAGAAATGGAGTCAGGTGCGTAACCTTATTGTCTTTTTGCTTGAAAGTAGTCTTTTCTTTACTAGAACGGTGGTCGTAATTACTCGTGTTTGATCGTCCAGATTCGGGTGAACGAGCCGTTCTTGTTCATATAGACTTCCCGTCAGAGAATGATAGGGAAGATTCAGATGAGTTTCATGAGTTAGTTCGATCTGCAGGCTGTGAACCCGTAGCATTGGTAACTGGCTCTCGATCTAGGCCAAGTGCAAAATATTTCGTCGGCAGTGGTAAGTTAGACGAAGTAGCGGAGGCTCTGCGGCTGAATGAAGCTGACGTGGTTCTTTTTAATCATGCTTTATCTCCGAGTCAGCAACGAAATATCGAAGCGGTGCTCGAGTGTCGGGTGATTGACCGAACGGGGGTGATCCTTGATATTTTCGCGCAGCGTGCGCGAACGCATGAAGGTAAGCTTCAAGTAGAGCTGGCACAGTTAGAATATATGTCTACTCGGCTGATTCGCGGTTGGACACACTTAGAGCGGCAAAAAGGCGGAATTGGCTTGCGCGGCCCTGGTGAGACGCAGCTTGAAACCGATCGCCGCTTGTTGCGTGCCCGAATTAAAGCGATTACCGCACGTCTTGAGAAGGTTCGTAAGCAGCGAGACCAGGGGCGTAGAGCTCGGACTAAAGCTGAAATACCAACGATTTCGCTTGTTGGTTATACGAATGCTGGAAAATCAACGCTTTTTAATAAGGTAACCGAGTCGGGCGTTTACGCAGCCGATCAATTGTTTGCTACGCTTGATCCGACACTAAGAAAGCTAGAATTGCCCGATGTTGGGCGCACAATTTTGGTGGACACAGTTGGTTTTATACGTCATCTTCCGCACAAATTAGTGGATGCGTTTAGAGCAACCCTAGAAGAAACTGTATCTGCTACCTTGTTGTTGCACATCATTGATTGTCACGATGAGCATCGCCTCGACAATATTGAGTCGGTTGAGGAAGTTTTAGATGAGATCGGTGCTAGTGGTGTCCCAACCCTTAAAGTGTATAACAAGCTAGACCTTTTAGAAGACCGGGCTCCGCGGATTGATCGCGATGAGCAGGGTCGTCCAGAGAGAGTATGGGTGTCCGCGCACAGTGGTGAGGGACTTGATCTCTTGTTTGATGCAATCTCAGAATTGTTGTGTGACGAGATTCTGCATATGGAATTAAAGCTGCTGCCAGAGCAGGGCAAGCTCAGGGCCTTGATGTATGAGCAAAACGTGGTTCTTAATGAGCACCATTCTGACGAAGGGCTTTCCTGTCTCGAAGTGCGCTTACAGAAACTTGATTTTGAGAGAGCATTGCGCTCTGCCGGTCTCGATGAGTCCGGCCTCGAAAGGACTCTGTTGTAAAAACTACGTAGTGTGTTAGCTTATTATTTTTTTATTATCGTCGATTACGCAACTGTTTGAGTTATTCCCGCAATGAAGAAATCCAACGACTATATTTGGGTAAGTGGAGCGTCTGGCTTTATTGGTCGCCACCTTGTTCGTGAGCTTTTAAAGCAAGGCAGAAAAGTAAGGGCTTATGACATAGTTCCTTGCCCTGAGTCGCTTTGCTCAAATAAAGCCATAGATTGGGTGCAGGGGGATATTGCTGATAAATTTGCTGTAAAAATGTCGTTAGATGGCTGCGCAGCGGTCTTTCATCTAGCTGCGATGGTGGGTGATTGGGGTGCGGTAGCCAAACATCAAAAAATCACAGGCGGCGGCACTCAAAATGTTTTTGAAAGCCTTCATGAGCTAGATTCGAAGGTGCCGATTGTTCTTTCCTCGAGCATTGTCGTTTATGGCCACCAAATTGGCCGCATGCGCTGCCATGAGGCTTTGCCGCATGGCAAAAGTTATGGCCGTTACGGTGACAGCAAGCAATCTCAAGAACGACTAGCCCAATCTTTCATTCAGGCAGGGTTAGATATTCGCATCGTGAGGCCGGCAAATGTTTATGGTGCTGGATCAAAGCCTTGGGTCGAAATTCTGTCAGCACAATTGCAAACTGGTTTGCCGAGTCTGGTGTCGGGCGGTGATTTTGACGCGGGCCTCGTTCACGTTAACAATTTAGTCGACATTCTTATTCGCGTTTCTGAAAATTCCGGCGCCAAAGGTCAGATATATAACGCGGCCGACGAAGAAGGCATTACTTGGCTTCGCTATATGAGTGACATCGCAAAAATATGTGACGCGCCTAAGCCTATTTCGATTCCTTGGTTGGCTGCGTATGCTTTTGCGAAAATGGGGGAGGCGAGTTACAACCTGTTGCGTATTGAGGGGCGCCCCTTAATTACTTTGGAGTCCTTGAATCTTATTGGTTCAAGTCACCGTATAGATATGGAGAAGACCAAGCGGGAACTTGGGTATCGTACGGTCACTTCGTACCGTGACGGCATTGAAGAGGTTGCTGAGTACTTATCAGAAACCTGATTCTGTATAAGTTTTCATGAAGCATTCGTGCTGAGGCCTTGCCCCTAGCAATTGAGCGATCTAGTATTGCGGACTTGAAACTTTCAGATTCGCATCCATATAAGCTGTGTTGTGAGTTATAAGTTGAATCGAGAGTTGTTATTTCTCGACTCGGCTAGTCGCGAGTACACATAAAAATTCATTTAAAAACTACGGGGTAGACTATGGCCTGGAATGAACCGGGTGGAAACCAAAACGGTAAAGACCCATGGGGTAATAATAATCGCGGCGGTAACCAAGGGCCGCCTGATTTAGATCAGGCATTGAAGCAAATGATGGATAAAATAAACGGATTGTTCGGTGCTTCTGGCTCCGGCGGTGACGGAAAAGGATCTGGCTCTCAAGGTGGTGCTGGTGGTATTTTCGCAATCGTTGCAGTGTTAGCTGTAATTTTCTTGGCTTGGAAGTCGGTGTACACCATCGATGAGCAGCAAAGAGGGGTTGTGCTGCAGCTTGGTAAATACGAGCGCACATTGGATCCAGGTTTGAGAATCGTCATTCCTTTGGTTCAAGAAGTTATTCCCGTCAATGTAACCAACGTCCGAAACGCCGAGTTGAAGCAGGAAATGCTCACTCAGGATGAGAACGTTGTTGAGATTGAACTAAACGTACAATATACCGTTAGTGATCCGGTTGCGTTTGCTCTGCGAGTTGAAGAGCCTGAGCGTAGTCTGCAGCACTCGGCTGAGTCGGCTTTGCGCCACGAAGTGGGTAGTACCAATCTGAATCCTATCATGACCGATGGCCGTGCTCTTTTGGCGGACAATACGCGTACTCGTTTGCAAGAGTATATGGATCGTTACCGAACTGGCATCAATGTCAGCATCGTAAACATCAAAGAAGCTCGCGCGCCTGCGGCGGTTCAAGCAGCGTTTGACGACGTTCAAAAAGCGAATCTTGATAAAGAACGCTATGTAAACGAAGCGGAAGCCTTTGCGAATACAGTTATTCCAGAGGCGCGCGGTAATGCGCAGCGCATGTTGGAAGAAGCAAACGCATACCACGAACAGGTGATAGCGAGAGCGCAAGGTGAAGCCGATCGTTTCAAAAAGCTGCTAGTAGAATATGACAAGGCGCCCGAGGTAACTCGCGAGCGTTTGTATCTGGATGCGATTTCCTCTGTCTACGAGAAGAGCAGTAAGGTTCTAGTCGATGTGGAGGGGGGCAATAATATGATGTACTTGCCACTTGATCGCTTAGTCAATGCTCCAGCGGCAGGCCAAGCCGGCTCAACAGAAGAAAATAGCAATATTTCGAGTCTGGCTGACCAGGTTATAGAAGAGATTCGTTCTAGAAATGCACGTACTGGCACTGGCAGGGAGGTAAGATAATGTCTAAGTCATTGATTCCAATGGTGGTCCTGCTTGTTCTCATCGGCCTTTTTTCATCTTCGGTTTATTTGGTTGATGAAAGACAGGTCGGTATTAAGCTGCAATTCGGTGAGATTGTTGAAACCGATATCGGCGCGGGTATTCACTTTAAAATGCCATTTGTGCAAAACATACGAAAGTTTGATGCGCGAATTCTAACGTTGGACTCGCGTCCGGAGCGTTTTCTTACTGTAGGTAAGAAGTTTGTTATCGTCGACTCGTTCATTAAGTGGCGTATTGAAGACGTAAAAGCATACTACAAAGCGACTGCGGGTAACCGCTGGCAAGCAACTACCTTGCTTGCTAACTCAACAAACAAGGGTTTGCGTGATGAAATCGCTGCGCGAAGCTTAACGGAAGTTGTTTCGGGTGAGCGTGATCAGTTAATGGAAGAAATTACTGAGAAACTCAACCGTCAAACTCTAGGTGAGTTCGGTATTCGCGTGTTAGATGTCCGAGTTAAAGGTATCGATCTTCCTGAAAACTTGTCTCAAAACGTGTACCGAAGAATGTCGACAGAGCGAGAAAGGGAAGCAAGAGAGACTCGATCTCAGGGTAGAGAGCTTGCAACGGGTATAAAAGCTGATGCGGACCGCCAGAAAACGGTTATTGTGGCGAACGCGTATCGCGAATCGGAGCAGATTCGTGGTGAGGGCGATGCGGTGGCAGCGTCAACTTACGCCGAAGCATTTAATCGCGATCCTGAGTTTTACGCATTTACGCGGAGCTTGAGAGCGTATACCGAAACCTTCTCAGGAAAAGAAGACATACTGTTGCTTAAGCCTGATAGTGACTTCTTTAAATATATGAAGCAAAGCACCATTAAATAAACGTCTGCTTAGCGTCTGTAAGGCACCCAAACTTCTGTTTGGGTGCCTTTTTTATTGAGATATTGGTAAATAAATGTAGGAAGGGGCTAAAACGGGTTTAGTTGTGATCAATTAAGGGGTAAAATCGCCACCCTTTGTCTTGTCGGTTCAAGTTTGCACGGTGAATGAGGTCAAAATGGATTGGCAAGATTTAGCGAGCGCTTTATGTTTAATGCTTGTGATTGAGGGCGCGTTACCATTTCTATATCCGAATCGATGGAAGGAAGTGGTGGCAAAATTGGCGCAACTCGACAGTCGACAGATGCGCCTAATGGGCGGACTAAGTATGTTGATAGGGCTTGGCATGTTGTTTGTTGTTCGTGCATAACAGTGTTTTACCAAATTAAATGGCTTCGCATACGCTTGCGTGAAATCTGAGAATTACGCTTAAATGTTTAGAGAAGAAATATGAGCTTATCAAATCGTTGGTTGTTGCCTGACGGCGTAGATGAACTATTGCCACCAGAAGCCTGGGCATTAGAGAATATGCGTCGAGCTATGCTTGATACGTATGCAAGTTTTGGTTATGAACTTGTAACGCCACCGTTGATCGAGTTTATCGAGTCATTATTGACTGGCACGGGCAATAATCTAGATATTCAAACATTTAAAGTGACGGATCAATTGACCGGTCGCATGATGGGGGTTCGCGCAGATATTACTCCGCAAGCCGCTCGTATAGATGCGCACTTGTTAAAAACTCAGGACGTAAGCCGACTGTGTTACGTCGATACCGTTCTCCACACTCGTCCAGCGCACATGATGACTAACCGAACTCCACTGCAGATTGGTTGTGAATTGTTTGGTGAAAAGGACGTTGCTGCGGACCTGGAAGTGGTTTCGCTTATGCTCAAAACACTTGAGCACGCAGGTATACGGTCGGTACATATAGATTTAGCGCATGCAGGGATTTATCGTAGTCTTATCGCTGCTGCAAGCCTGCCTGTCGATATGGAAGCGCGAGTTTTTGATGCGCTGAAACGAAAATCGATTCCCGAGCTTGATTCGTTAGCGAGCGGACAGTATGCCGCTGTGGTTTCGATTATTCGTGATATCGCACAACTGAGTGGAAGTGTCGAAGCTCTAGACGATATCAAGGCTAGTATCGAATTGTCGTCTGAGTTTTCAGGACTAGAGACGCTTGCGGCTATCGAAGAGTTAAAATATTTCGCAGAACAGATCATTAAGCGTTTTCCTCAAGTGGATCTCGGCTACGATTTTTGCGAATTACGGGGTTACGACTACCATACGGGGATCATGTTTAGCGCTTATACGCCTGGATTTGGTTACGCGCTGGCGAAAGGCGGTCGCTATGATTCGATCGGTAAAGACTTTGGCTCTTCACGCCCGGCAACTGGATTTACTGCCGATTTGAAGACTTTGGTTCGACTGGGTCAGCAAGATGGCATACAAAGAGATGCTGGGGTTTTAGCGCCTTCAGGCGACGGTGTGGATTTGCTGGAAGCAATTGATCAATTGCGCTCCAATCAGCGACGTGTTGTACAGTGTCTAAACGCTGACGACTCTTCGCACTATAACTGCACGCAGCAACTGGTGTTTGAATCCGGTGCGTGGCAAGTAAGAGATTTTTAATGCATTCTCGGAGTCTAGCTTGTTGAAAAACAGATAGATTTTGAGGGTTAAGCTTTTAAGCTAGAGATAGAGAACTATGGGTAAGAACGTTGTCATTTTGGGCACTCAATGGGGTGACGAAGGCAAAGGTAAAATTGTCGATTTGTTAACTGAACAAGTAACGGCTGTGGCACGCTTTCAGGGCGGACACAACGCGGGACACACACTGGTCATCGGTGGGGAAAAAACGGTTCTGCATTTAATTCCTTCGGGGATTTTGCGCGAAAACGTAACGTGCTTGATCGGTAATGGGGTGGTTCTTGCGCCAGACGCTCTGCTCAAAGAAATGGCTGAACTTGAAGCTCGCGGGGTTCCTGTTAAAGAACGTCTTAAACTGAGCTTAGCATGCCCTTTGATTCTTCCTTATCACGTCGCACTGGATCAGGCTCGAGAGCTAGCGAAAGGTGAGAACAAGATAGGAACGACTGGTCGCGGCATTGGGCCAGCTTATGAGGATAAAGTGTCACGTCGTGGTTTGCGTTTGGGCGACTTGGCTTGTCCAGAGTCGTTTGCGGAAAAGCTGAAGGAAATTATGGTTTACCATAATTTCGTACTTGAGCACTTTTATAAAGTTGAGCCTATCGATTTCCAAAAGACTCTTGATGAGACTTTGGAGATGGCTAAAGTTATGTTGCCACTTGCTGTCGATGTGACTGATGAGCTGCACACCTATCGTAAGAATGGCGATAACATTCTATTTGAGGGTGCTCAAGGGTCATTGCTAGATATTGATCATGGTACTTATCCGTTTGTTACGTCCTCAAACACGACAGCTGGCGGCACTGCTACGGGTAGCGGTTTCGGTCCAATGTACCTCGACTATGTTCTTGGTATTACTAAAGCGTATACCACTCGGGTAGGTTCTGGTCCGTTTCCAACAGAGTTGTTTGATGATCACGGCAAGCATTTGGCGTCTCGTGGCCATGAATTTGGCGCGACAACTGGCCGCGCTAGGCGTTGTGGTTGGTTTGATGCGGTTGGCCTTAGGCATGCCATTGAAATTAACAGTGTGTCGGGTATCTGTTTGACTAAGCTAGACGTTCTAGACGGTTTGAGTGAAATCAAAGTGTGCGTTGCTTACAAGACTAAAGATGGACGCACGCTAACTCGGCCTCCGTTAGATGGTCGTGGCTATGACGATATCGAGCCAGTGTTCGAATCGCTCCCTGGCTGGACGGAAACGACTTTAGGTGCAAAAACTCTGGAAGAGCTTCCTGAAAATGCGCGAGCATATATTCGGTACTTAGAAGAGATAATTGAAGCGCCAATCGATATTGTTTCTACCGGCCCTGATCGCGTTGAGACGATCGTATTGAGACATCCTTTCGAAGTCTAAATACGATTCAAAATAAAAAAGCCGCTATACATTAAACATATATAGCGGCTTTTTTGTGTCTCTGCTTTTTGTTTGGCTACATTGGTTTTTCATTAGATGGTTTGTCGTACTGCTGTAGCTTGTTTTGCCTAATCATTTGCGCTAGTTCACTCGTATAGTGTTCGCCGCGAGTGGAGTAAGAGAGTAGACCTGGTAGTAATGATGTTCCATTTATCTCTTTTTTGGTATCTCGAAGAGACTTACGAATCTTCCTTAGTTCTGAATAAGAACGATGTGTGTTGAGATTTTGCATATAGCTTGTGACTGACTCTTTTACAGAGCTAAATGCTGCGACCTCGTGTTTTTCACCTTTGCCTCTGCTTTTAGGAACGATGCCGCAACCGGCGGTGTAGCACCATTGTCCGTAATAATTGTTGCCTTCTCTCGCGAAACGGGAAGTCCCCCAAGCGCTTTCATTTGCTGCTTGCGCAAGCGCAAGGGAAGGAGGGACCGCATCAACGCGCGTCTTCAATGATGCCCAATGAGCTTCGTTTTCTGGATCAAATTCGCTTAGTTTGTATTTTTTTGCGAGTCGTTCTGTTTGCGATTGCTTCCACCATGATAAATCTTTACGTGCTTCATACCAGCTCAGCATGGACTGCCGCTCAGCTATGATAACCTTATTTTGTTCAGTAACTAGGGGTAGCATATACTCGAAAAATGCCGTTTTTCGTTCGTTACCTGCGGCATAATTTGAGAAGTTAGGTGTCGAATACCAGCCCCATAATGTTGGTGCAATCAATGCCAAGACTAGGAATGCGATCAAGGCTAGGAGTAACTTTCTATTTATCGTCATGGTTTTTGTCTCTCAGGCAGATCTATAGGTTAAAAAGGCTTTTGAGCAATAAAGGTCGCTCGTCGCGGAGCAGGATAGCCCTCGGCCGTCTTGCTGTGGTCCTGTGGGTCAAGAAAATCTTGTAATGACTGATATTGCATCCAGTCACTTCTCCTTTGCTCTTCTATGCTTGTAACGTTGTCTTCGACACATCGAACATTTTCAAAGCCTGCTCGGCGCAGCCAAAGCTCTAAGGTCGGAATGCTTGGAATGAACCAGACGTTACGCATCATCGCATAGCGATCTTCTGGAACTAAAGACACGCCAAGCTCGCCATCTATTATGAGAGTCTCGAGAACGAGTTCGCCCCCTTTGCGCAGGGTTCCCTTAAGTTCGAGAAGATGGTCTATCGGAGATCGACGATGGTAAAGCACGCCCATTGAAAATGTGGTATCGAAGGCTTCTAAGTTCGGCGCTACGTCTTCTATTTTAATTGGCAGTAAGTGAATATTACCTTGAGGAAGGCAGTATTTTTTCAATGCTAGAAATTGCATTAGGAAAAGGTAGCTAGGGTCGACCCCAATGACTCGATGCGCCCCTTCACCTAGCATGCGCCAGCAGTGATACCCTGAGCCACAACCAACATCCAGAATGGTTCGGTTTTTTAACGGGCTAATATGCTCTCTAACCCTTTCCCATTTCCAGTCGGAGCGCCATTCGGTATCGATATGGACGCCAAACAAATCAAACGGCCCTTTTCGCCAAGGGGATAAGCCCTGAAGGGCGGCTTCAAGCGCATGTTTATCTTGTTGGCTGATAGTGTTTGATTGAGCGCCGACACGGCTGCTATCAAGCTGAATGCTCTCGGCTTTTATGTTAGGGAGGGCTTCGACAGAGCTAAGCCAACGATCTAAGTCGCCGTGGGGTTTGTCTTGTAATTTACTCTTCAATAGTTGCTGCAAATTCGGAAGCCAAGCATCGAGTCGTCGTTCTGAGCGCATAAACTCGAATAGATCGTCATAGGTGGCGTGTATTTGCATGAGTATTAAGGCCTTGGTTTGAGATGGTTTACTTGATGGCTAAAAAGGAGGAGAAGTTAAAGCACTGATACCAACTAAACGATGCGTTAAAGCCGCAAGAGTGAAAGCGACTCAGGTGTGTTTCTTTTGTGTCGGTAATTAAAACGTTCTCAATGGCGTTTCGTTTTTGGCTTAGCTCAAGGTCACTGTATCCATTTGCTCGTTTGAAAAGCCAGTGCAGCTCTTGTTGCTCGCCTTGTTGCATCGTCTGATCAAAGTGAAGCTTCTCCGACAAAATGAGCACGCCTCCTGGCAGTAATGCATCATAGATACGTTGAAGCAAGGGGAGGCGGTCTTCGATAGGTAAAAACTGAAGCGTAAAGTTCAGTGTGACGACCGAGCAGGGTTCAAAGTCTATGGCTCTAATGTCATCGCACACTAACTCGACAGGTGCCTGATCATTGTCTAGTTCAATGTAGTGCTGACAGCGCTCTATCATCGACTCAGAGTTATCAACGCCAACTATGCGTGCCTTGGTGTTTTCTAAGCCATGTCGCATCGCAAGAGTGGAAGCCCCGAGTGAGCAGCCAAGGTCGTAGCATACGGAATTGTCTTGTGCGTAGCGTTGTGTGATTAGGCCGATCATTGGAATGATGGTGGTGTAGCCCGGGACAGAGCGCTTGATCATATCTGGGAAAACACGAGCGACGGCTTCGTCGAAGCGAAAATCTGTTGTTTGGTCCAATGGCGACGCAAACAAGGTATCTGGTTGGCTTTGTCTAATCTTGCTCATTACTTGTTTCGCCATGTTCGATCGCTGTGCTGGAAGTGAACTCGTCACATTTGATGCCGCGATTTTTGTAGTCGACCAGCAAACCTTGCATGGTCTTGTCGGTGTCATTACCTATGAATAAGTAACCTTGTTCGCAGAAGGCGCTTTGGTGAGAATCTTTTGGAGACAAACGATATTTTTGGTCCTCGCCGTTGGGGATTGCGACAACTTTATACTCAGATAGAGCGTACTGGTCTTTTGCCTCGTTATGTTTGATTTTTCCTTGCCATGTGAGAACGATTACCGTGCCAATGATGGCCAGCAGGATTGAAAAAACAAGCGTTCTAGCGCTAAAACCTTCTTGGCTTACTTCGTTTGACATAGCATGTGTTCTTATAGGGTCTTTTTAACTGGTTTGAAAGATAGAGCCATTTTAGGCGCTACGGTATAAGTTTCAAGGCTGGTTCTTGCAATGCAGAAAACTGCTCTCGCAATTCCAATATATGCTCAGACCAATAGCGTTCGGTATTGAACCAAGGGAAGTGCATAGGGAATGCGGGGTCGTTCCAGCGTCGCGCTAACCACGCAGCGTAATTCATCATTCTTAAAGTGCGCAACGTTTCGATTAAGGTCAGTTGACGATGATCAAATTCGTAGAACTCTTCATAGCCTTCGACAAATTCGCTTAGCTGAAGTGTCTGCTGAGAGCGATCGCCGGAAAGAAGCAGCCATATATCTTGTATGGCCGGCCCATTTACACAGTCATCAAAGTCGACGAAATATGCTTTTTCTTCACGCCAAAGAATGTTGCTCAAATGGCAATCACCATGCAGGCGTATAGGGTTGAGTGGCGCGTTATCCCAAGTTTGCTGCATGTGCTGAATTAGGTCTGCAGTCAGCGTTGAATAGGCTTCGGTGAGGCTTGCCGGCACATGAGAGCTTTGTAGTAAAAACTCTCGGCTTTCGATCCCTAGGCGCTCAATCGAGAAAGAGGGCCTGTGTTTGAATGTTTGTGTTGCACCAAGTGCATGCATTTTGCCGATGTTTCGACCAATTCTAAAGAGCGTGTCAGGGACTTCTACCTCGGGTGCATAGCCGCCTTGTCGAGGAAATAGAGCGAAGTTGAATCCGCCAAACTCATGCAAGGTAGTGCCGTTGATCGTCGTTGGGGTCACTATGTTAATGTCATGATTTTGCAAATCTAAGCTAAATGCATGCTCTTCCAATATCGCTTCACGACTCCAACGCTGTGGCCGATAAAATTTGGCAATGATAGGCGCTTGGTCTTCGATACCAATTTGATAAACGCGGTTCTCATAGCTATTTAAGGGAAATATGCGTTGGTCGCTGATTAAGCCCATTGACTCTATGGCATCTATAACTAGATCCGGCACAAGTGTTTCGTATGGGTGATTCACTATAATTCCTTACGACTAATGGTCTAGCTTTAGGGGCTTTATCGAGCAGGTATGTCTTGGAATAGGTCTAGCTGCTCTTGCGATTTGTTCGGGTTTGAAATTTTCAATCCAAGGCCAGCAAGTCTAACGGGCTTCGAGTGACGAGACCATGCTTTTATAAGCATTTGTTCGAACACAGCGGGATCTTTCCAGTCGTTAAGCGCCCCTGTCAGGGCCTCTTCTAGGGTGGTTTGAGTAAAATCGGAAAACTTGAGCT
Source organism: Oleiphilaceae bacterium (assembly GCA_034110885.1). Taxonomy (GTDB): domain Bacteria; phylum Pseudomonadota; class Gammaproteobacteria; order Pseudomonadales; family Oleiphilaceae; genus PZPK01. The sequence continues at coordinate 9,860 of JAWUYI010000056.1, read as the reverse complement.
TTATGTAGCGTCCACTGATCCTTTGCGTGTCGTTTAATTTATCGCTGCGAATGAGAAGTTGATCGTAAAGAGCATTGCTCTGCTGGATAAGTCCTTCAAGGGTATCAATATTTTGTTCAAAGGTTGTTTCGACTGACAGCGACTTTCGTTCTCGTGAGACTTGCACTGAGCGGTCGTCATTTCCTCTTGCAAGCTTATACAAACGCTGCCCATATTTTCCGAAGTGTTTAACCAGTTCAAGCTCTTGATGCTGGCGTAAGTCTGCGCAGGTTGTAATGCCAAGACGTCTCATTTTTTCTTCGGTCACTTTGCCGACACCATTTATTTTCTTAACGGGTAAGGCCTTTACAAACTCTTCGATTTGCTCTGGGAGAATAACAAATAGGCCGTGAGGCTTGTTCCAGTCGCTTGCGACTTTTGCCAAAAACTTATTTGGCGCGATGCCTGCCGAAACACTTATGCCCACTGCCTGTTGGATTTTAAATTGGATTTCTTGGGCGATAAGCGTTGCGCTGCCGCGGCAGAGCGTTGTTCCGCTGACGTCAAGATAGGCCTCGTCGAGGGATAAAGGCTCGATGAGTGCTGTGTACTGGCTGAATACTTGATGCATCTGTCTTGAGGCTTCGCGATACAGGTCAAAGCGAGGTTTAAGAAATACCAGGTCGGGGCAAAGTTTCACCGCTTGAGAGGAGGGCATCGCAGAGTGAACGCCAAAACTTCTAGCGTGATAGTTGCATGTGGCGACAACACCTCTGCCTTCTGGACTGCCGCCAACGGCTATCGGGAGGTGTTTAAGCGAAGGGTTCTCTCGCTCTTCAACGGAGGCATAAAAAGCGTCAGCGTCTATGTGAATGATTTTGCGTAGATCGATGATATTCGGCCTAAGGTACGTTTCAGAATTCTTTTGCTCGTGGTAGTTTAACGCAATTCGACTCATGCGCACGAAGGCTGGCGCATCATTGTTATAGCGAGTTATAAAAAATGCTCTCGTTTGAGTTTGGCGTTTCACTGAATATGGAAGGGTAGTTGCTTGGAGCATTACAAAGTTGATGTGGTTGTAGTTGGAGCGGGAGTGGTTGGAATTGCCGTCGCAAGAGCGTTGGCACTGCAAGGACGAGAGGTTTGGCTCATAGAGAAAGAGAAGCATTTTGGCATGGGCACGTCTTCCAGAAATAGCGAAGTTATTCATGCTGGGATTTATTACCCCGAAGGCAGCTTAAAGGCAAAAATGTGTGTGCGCGGTAAAGCGCTTTTGTATAGCTACTTAGATTCGAAATCGATTCCATATGAGCGCTGTGGAAAACTGATTGTGGCGCAGAATGAACAGCAATTGGAGCGCTTGCAGGGCATCTTGGTGCACGGGCATAAAAATGGTGTCGAAGACTTGAGGCTGTTAAGTGAAACTGAGCTGCATCAATTGGAGCCAGAGGTAAATGCAATAGGCGCGATTCACTCACCTAGTACGGGAATTGTCGACAGTCATGAGTTGATGCTGTCTTTGTTGCAGGACGCGCAAGAGGCCGGTGCTGAGCTAATATTAAATACCTCGGTCGAGGCTGTTAGTTTTACGTCTGAAAAGTTTGTGCTGGAGTTGTGTGGGCAGGATGCGAAAGTTGAGGCGAACGCATTGATAAATGCTGCCGGTTTAGCCGCTCCGTTCTTGGTGCAGCATACCGATGGCTTTGATGCTCGCTACATCCCTCTACCTAAGTTTGCCAAAGGCAGCTATTTCTCTTACTCAGGACGCGCGCCATTTAAGCATTTGATTTATCCTGTTCCAGAGCCGGGTGGCTTAGGTGTGCATTTAACAAGAGATCTTGGTGGAGGTGTTAAGTTTGGGCCAGATGTTCAATGGCACACACTAGAAAGCAAAGCCGAACTAGAGGGTTTTGATTATACCGTAGACGCGTCCAAGCAAGCTTCTTTCGCAGAAAAAGTACGAGAGTATTGGCCAAGTCTCGATGAGGATAAACTTCAGCCAGCCTATTCGGGGCTTCGTCCGAAACTACAGTGGAGCGACACTGATGCCGATGGAAAAAACGCTACTGACTTTGTGATTCAAACAGACTCAGAACACGGCTTAAAAGGCTTGGTTAATCTATTTGGCATTGAGTCTCCGGGGTTGACGTCATGTCTTGCTATTGCCGAGGCTGTAGCAGAAGCACTATAAAGTTCTTTCTTTTGGTGTTCGGGCAAAGCAGCAAACGTCGACTCTTTCTACGCCATGATCTTTTAATAGTTTGCTTGCTGCTTCTGCGGTTGCTCCGGTTGTCATAACATCGTCGATCAGTATCACATGCTTGGGCGCGAGTTGATTTTTATCGCGAATACGCAATGCACCTTGGAGGTTGCTCAAACGTTTTCGTCTATTTAGCTGCGTCTGAGTTGTCGTGTTGTGCGTTTTTTCTAAATAGTTTTCTAGGATAGGCAAGCTCAAAGCTTTGCTTAAATGCATCGCTATGGATTCAGATTGGTTAAAACCTCTTAGTTTTAGTTTGTCTTTGTGCAAAGGAACATAAACCAGTGCTATCCCTCGGTGGGCGGTGATGGATTGATTGAATCGTCCATAAATATTTTGCATCGGCCCAGCCATGCATTGCGCCATCGTTTTAGCCAAATATCTATGCGAGTTGAATTTTAAGTATTGAACAAGTTTGCTCGATGGGAATTGATAGAGCGCAAAGCAGTAGGTTAGATCAAAGCTGGGAGGATTGAGAATGCATTCAGGGCATAGCGCTTGATCAGGGATGTCGACGGGTTCGTAGCACTGAGTGCAGGTGATCCCTTGATGCTCGATGTCCGACCTGCATTGCTGGCATAAACAAGGTGTTGTCTCTGCTTCGCTTGAGCACAATGCGCAGCGGTTTAGCCAAAGGTCGTGCTGCAAGGCCTGAGATAGGTATTTAATGTTCGAGATTGACTTGTTAACCTGTTGGTGTAATTTGGTTGACAAGTTTTTTAGGATGCCTATCATGCTACACATTCCTTGTGTTAGCGATTGAAGAATAAACGCTAAGCATTTTACCATAATCTTTGCTAAGGCTGCGCCCACAAAATGGCAGCCGTTATAAATTTTGAGGACGACCCTGGTCATGAGTAATGAGTCTTTAGGCACTGTTCGCCACGATTGGACAAAGCAAGAAGTTGCGGCGCTTTTCGAACTTCCGTTTAATGATCTTTTATTCCAAGCACAGACTGTGCATCGAGCGAATTTCGATCCGAATGAGGTTCAAGTAAGCACCTTGTTGTCGATCAAAACCGGCGCATGCCCTGAGGACTGCAAGTATTGCCCACAGAGCGGTCATTACAATACGGGGTTGGCGAAAGAAAAGTTAATGCAAGTCGATGCGGTCTTAAAAAAGGCAAAAGAAGCGAAAGAAAAAGGCAGTAGCCGTTTTTGTATGGGGGCTGCTTGGAAGCACCCTAGTGACAAAGACTTACCCTATGTACTAGAGATGGTGAAGGGCGTTAAAGAACTTGGTTTAGAAACCTGTATGACACTGGGCATGCTGCGCGATGATCAAGCCCAAGAGTTAGCGGAAGCCGGCCTAGATTACTACAATCACAACCTTGACACGTCTCCAGATTTCTACGACAAGATTATTACCACACGAAGCTACCAAGAACGTCTCGATACGCTCCAGCATGTGCGTGACTCGGGAATGAAAATTTGTAGTGGCGGGATCATCGGAATGGGCGAGAAAGCGTCAGACCGTGTTGGTCTTTTGGTGCAGCTAGCCAACCTTCCTCAGCAGCCTGAGAGTGTGCCGATTAACATGCTCGTTAAGGTGAAAGGAACACCACTTGAAGATGTAGAAGACTTGGATCCTTTTGAGTTTGTTCGTTGTATTGCCGTTGCTCGAATTGTAATGCCGAAAAGTCATGTTCGGCTTTCCGCAGGTCGAGAGTCAATGAGTGATGAGCTTCAAGCAATGACCTTCTTAGCGGGCGCCAATTCGATCTTCTATGGCGAGTGCCTGTTAACAACTCCAAACCCTGATACGCACAAAGATATGTTGCTGTTTAAGCGTTTAGGCTTGCGTCCAGAGCAGGCTATTTCCAAAACTGACGAAGAGCAAGAAACGGTTCTAGCTCAGGCCATAGCAAAAGACCAAGAGCAGAAAAATCCTTTGTTCTATGATGCAACGAGCGATACTGAATCAGCAAGAGTTGAGCATTAAGCGGCCTTTCGATAGCGAGCGCGATGTATGGCTTACGACGCACGGCTTTGGCAAACAAAGCTTGCGCAGATTAAATCTGCAGGTCTTTACCGGGACAAGCATGTTTTAGATCAAGCGCAATCAGAGAGTATTCAGATAGGAGATGTCTCCTATCTGAACTTCGCTAGTAATGATTATCTTGGTTTGGCGTCATCGGGCGATATTGTCCGTGCAGCGTCTGACGCGCTTGCTGAGTATGGTTTAGGTAGTGGCGCTTCTCATATGGTGATAGGCCATAACATCGAGCATGAGAATCTAGAGCGCGACCTAGCAAGGTTCACTTCTCGCGATCGTGCCTTGGTTTTTTCAACAGGTTATATGGCAAACCTTGCTGTAGTTAGCGCCTTATGCGGCAGCAAATCCCTTATCCTGCAAGACAAATTGAATCACGCATCACTAATTGACGGTGCCCGTCTTAGTGGCGCACGGAGTCAACGTTACCTGCACAATGACCCTGAAAGCCTTGCTGGCTATCTAAGGAAATTTACCTCTAAGGAAAAATACGATCAGATTCTTGTCTTAACTGACGGTGTTTTTAGCATGGATGGGGATTACGCGGATTTACCGGCCTTGAGTGCCGTGTGTGATGAGTATGGCGCGACCTTGGTTGTGGACGATGCGCACGGTATAGGTGTCTTAGGCAAGTCGGGCGCGGGTTGCCTAGAGTACTTTGACATGTGTCAGGACGAGTGTCCGGCTTTAGTCGGAACCTTTGGTAAGGCCTTTGGTTCGTTTGGAGCCTTTGTTGCAGGCCCTCGAGATCTCATTGATTACATTGAGCAGGTTGCACGGCCATATATTTATACAACCGCTATGCCGCCAGCACTCGCTGCGGCAACTCGGAAAAGCCTTGAATTAGTTGTGAAGGCAAGCGCCGAGCGTCAGCACCTGCGAGCGCTTGCCTCTCAATTTCAAGAAAGCATGGCTGCCAACGGAATTAAGACGCTGCCCTCGACGACGGCTATTCAAGCGGTGGTACTCGGCCAGAATGAGCGGGCCATGCAGATTGCGGGATATCTAAAAGATAACGGCTTTTTAGTCGGTGCGATTCGGCCGCCTACAGTTCCTGCAGGGCAGGCACGCCTTCGCGTTACCTTAAGTGCCCAGCACACCAAGAAGCAGTTGGAGGCTCTTATATCCGCTATTGTCGAGGCCGTGTCTCTCTTTGGTGCTGACTAACATGAGCACAGAGCTCGTACTTCGTGAGAGGGACGTTAGTCGAGTGGTCATCCTTAATGGTTGGGCCTGCCCTAAGTCCCTTTGGAAAGAGTTTATCAATGCGCTTGGCGGTTTACCTTGCGTGGTTATTGATATGGATTTTTCTGAAGGTATCGGTAGTGACAGCCATATTGATTTTTTATGTCGTCAGGTTGATGAGGGAACGCTGTTAATTGGATGGTCTTTAGGTGGGATGCTTGGGGTTCGTTTGGTTGCTGAACTTAAGCAACGCAGCGAAAACGTAGCGGATGCTTGGTTCTTTATGGCAGGGCCTAGCTTCATCTCCAGAGACTACGTGCCGGATGCGATGAGTGATGAAGCGTTTGATCATTTTGAAAACTCTCTGGTGCAGAAAGACGCATTTATTAAGCTATTTACGCAGTTGATTTGCAAAGGTTCAAACTCTGCTCGATCGGACATTAAAGCGGCCCGAAAAGCTTTTATGGATGCGCGTTTTCCAGATCTTAAGGTGCTTAGAGAAGGCTTAATACTATTGAAGACTCTTGATTTAAGAGATGACTTTGCCATCTTGAAAGGGGCGGTTAAGTTTGTTTTCGCTGAAAATGACTGCTTGTTGGATGTTAGTGTGGCTCGCTACGTTTCGGAGAATTTTGGTTCAGGAAAATGTTTTATTTTACCTGATATGGGGCACTTACCCTGGCTTGGGCAAAAAAATAGAGTGTTGGAGTTAATTGCGTCGAATGGCGTGGCGCAATAATTGAGGTGAGTGTGCTGGTGTCGGGTTCTAAAGCTAACTTAAGTAGTAAGAGGTTGCTTGCTGAGTCATTTGGTCGTGCGGCTGATCATTATGATGAGTTTGCACACCTGCAAAGGCTAATAGGTTCTAATTTGCTGGAGCGTTTAACTCGGGCGCGTGTACAGGAAGGTAGCGACCATAGACAGCTTATAAATTTAGTCGATTTGGGGTGTGGTACCGGGTTCTTTTTAGAGCCATTGATGAAAGCCATTGAGCCAAGTGCGCTTGTTGCCGCCGACTTATCTCTTGATATGCTAAAAGTGGCGCAAAATCGTCATGGTGAGCTTGCCGATAACCAGAAGCTTGATAGTTTGCAGTTTCTGGCTTGTGATGCGGAGTCTTTGCCATTCAGAGCGAACTCATGTGACGTTATTTTTTCAAGTCTGGCGATTCAGTGGTGTGAAAATCTCCAAAGTTTATGGGGCGAAGTTCATAGATGTTTAAAGCCTGGCGGGATGTTTGCATTTTCAACCTTGCTTGATGGCTCTTTAAGCGAACTTAAAGATGCTTGGCGCCACGTAGATTCTGAACAGCATGTAAATAACTTCTTGTCTTGCGACGAGTACTTGGAATCGATGGTGCCTTCAGGTCTTGAAATTATGTTGTCTGAGCAGGAAGGCGTGCGCTTAGAATACGAAAAGGTGTTTGACCTGATGCGCGACTTGAAAGGTGTTGGTGCTCACAATATTTCAACTGCGCGACCCAAAGCGATGACCGGAAAACACAAGATCATGCAGGTCGTTGAATCCTACGAGCGCTTTCGAAATCCTTGTGGGATCTTACCTGCCACATATGTTGCGGGTTATTTTATTGTCCAGAAAACACGTTAAGGCAATCTAACATGGCAAAGTTTTTTATAGCAGGTACCGATACTGAAGTTGGTAAAACCTTTACCACATGCGCTCTGCTTGAGTATGCAAATGCGAGAGGCCTTAAGACTATGGCCTTAAAGCCTCTTGCTGCGGGGTGTGATTTGGTTGAAGGTGAATGGCAAAATGAAGATGCGATTGCCTTACGGTCCGTTATGAATATGCAGTTGCCGTATGCGCAAATTAATCCGGTGGCTTTAAAAACGCCTTGTTCTCCTCATATCGCAGCGGCTATTGATAAGAGGTCGGTAGATGCGTCGCGCGTTGTTGGGATCGTTCGCGGGGCAATGATGTCCCGTCCTGATATCTGTTTTGTTGAGGGAGCCGGTGGATGGCGCGTACCGATTAGCCCGCGAGAAACAATGGCAGACCTTGCAAAGCAATTGCAACTACCTGTTATCTTGGTGGTGGGGATGCGGCTAGGGTGCATTAATCACGCTCTGCTAACTCAAGAGGCCATAGAGCGGGATGGATTGAAAATAGCGGGCTGGGTTGCAAATAGTCTGAGTGAGGGAGGAATGGCGTTTCAGGATGAAAATATTGCGACATTAACGTCTTCTATAAATGCGCCTTTGCTTGGCGTTCTTCCCTTTATTAAGGGGCAGAGCGCGAAAGATGTTTGTAACAAGCTTGACTTAAAGTGTCTTGATTTGTAAATGTCGCTCTACAGCGGTTGAATTTGCGCAATCAGTCTGCTTAAATTGTGGTTGTTCAATAAATGAACACTTTAATTCGCCGTTTTGCAGTATAGGTTGAACACATGAACGTAAATGCTCCGCTCACTAGTGGCCTTCAGGGTATTCAAGAGGGAATTTCCGGCATCGAGAAGTCAGCTGCAGAGATAGTTCGTGCAGGCACTGTCGATGGTGCAGAAGGCGCGAATGACGTTCTTGAGCCGATTATTGAACTGCGTTTATACCAAAGAGCCGTCGAGGCTTCTTCTCAGGTTGTAAGAACGGCAGATGAGGTTCTTGGTACAATCCTAGACACCATGGCGTAACATCACCTTTCAAGTTTTCTTTTTACTTCTTTAGTGTCCGTTCGGGCACTTTCCCCGTATTTGTCATTGTCTTGCTTATTTTCGTTTCAGCCTGTTGCGATTTGCTGTGTCTGAAGTATTGATTCGGGTTCGAATTTCTGCAGATTATGTCTAATTATCGCGTGCTTAGCTTGACAAAGGTTCAAACCAAACGTATGTTTCAAACACTCGTTTGATATTGGGCGGGAGCGGAAAAATAGTTTTTCTGTATCCCATTGATTTATTTAGAGTTCAAGCGAATCCAAATAGAATTGAGGTAATGTTATGCCAGATTATAAAGCTCCCCTGAGAGACATCTCATTTGTAATGAACGAAGTATTGAATAGTGAACAGCACTATCAAGACTTAGGTGCGACCGATGCTACGCCGGATATGGTAGATGCTATCATCGGCGAAGGCGCCAAGTTCTGTGAAGAAGTACTAGCCCCCATTAATCAATCGGGTGACCAAGAAGGCTGTACTTGGAGTGAAGACGGCGTAACAACGCCTACTGGTTTTAAAGAAGCGTATAAGCAATTTGTTGAAGGCGGTTGGCCTTCAATGAACGCACCTGTTGAGCATGGTGGGCAAGGCCTTCCTGAGTCTATCAACATCGTGTTGAGCGAAATGATTGGTACTGCAAACTGGTCTTGGGGTATGTACCCAGGGCTTTCTCACGGCGCTCGTGCAACTCTAGAAGAGCACGGTACGCCTGAGCAGCAGCAAACTTATCTAACTAAGCTAATTAGTGGTGAGTGGACGGGTACTATGTGTCTAACTGAGCCTCAGTGTGGTTCTGATTTGGGTATTCTTACGACTAAAGCTGAGCCAAATGCAGACGGCTCGTATGCGATTACTGGTACTAAGATATTTATCTCTGCTGGTGAGCATGACATGGTCGATAACATCGTTCACGTTGTTTTGGCTCGTTTACCTGGTGCTCCACAGGGCACCAAAGGCATTTCGTTATTCATCGTGCCCAAGTTCCTTCCAGATGCAAACGGAGCCGCGGGCGAGCGTAACGCTGTAACTTGTGGTTCTATTGAGCATAAAATGGGCATCCACGGTAATTCAACGTGCGTAATGAACTTCGATGGTGCGCAAGGCTGGTTGATCGGTCCTGAGAACAAAGGTCTAAACTGCATGTTTACGTTCATGAACGTAGCGCGAATTGGTACATCGATTCAAGGATTGGCCGCTGCAGAAGGTTCTTTCCAGGGTGCACTTGCTTATGCTAAAGATCGTTTGGCAATGCGCTCGCTTTCTGGTCCTAAAAACCCAGACGGCAAAGCAGACCCTATTATTGTTCACCCAGACGTTCGTCGTATGCTTTTGACTCAAAAGGCAATTGGCGAAGGTTCACGAGCGATGATTTACTACGCAGCACAGAAAGCTGATTGGCTTGCGCACGGTGAAGGTGATGCTCAGAAAGAAGCTGATGAGATATTGGGCTTTTTGACTCCAATTCTGAAAGCATTCTGTACGGAAGCTGGATACGAAGCCGCTAACCACGGTGTGCAAGTGTTTGGCGGTCATGGTTTCATTCAAGAGTGGGGCATGGAGCAAATCGTTCGTGATACCCGTATCGCTCTTTTATACGAAGGAACTACAGGGATTCAAGCACTGGACTTGCTAGGTCGTAAGATTCTTATGACTCAAGGTGGTGCATTGCGTAACTTCACCAAGATTATTCATAAGTTCTGTCAAGCGCATGAAGGCAATGACTCTATGAAGCAGTTTGTTGAACCACTTGCTAAGTTAAATAAAGAGTGGGGCGA
>JAWUYI010000055.1:0-7363 GCA_034110885.1 Oleiphilaceae bacterium | reverse complement strand
ACTGCTTCCTTCAGCGAACAAGATGACTCCGATGACGAGTCTGGCCCTGAAGGCAAAGAGCGCGGCACGGTTAAGTGGTTCAACGTCAACAAAGGTTTCGGCTTTATTACAACTGAAGCGGGAGACGATATTTTTGTACATTTCCGTTCAATTCGTGGCCGTGGCCGTCGCAGTTTGCGTCAGGGTCAAGGTGTACGTTTTGATATTTCTCGCGGAGACAAAGGTATGCAAGCTGACAACGTGTCGGTTGTGCAATAGAGCTTTGCTCAAGTAATAAAACAGACAATAAAAAACGGGCTTTTAGCCCGTTTTTTATTGTCTGTTTTTTGTTTTCTCTTAGATCGTTACTTTATGACCAGGGCACTAAATTACGTTCTGTTGCGCTGATTACCCACCACATATCACTGTTTTCAGCTTCTTGCTCGGTCCACGTTTCTGCCGAACATCTTACTTCGGTATCCACTAAGCTAATAAAAGACTCTGCACAGTTCAAATCGTTTTCCCAAGGTGTGTGGCCGCTCTTGAACCATAAACTACAGTAGGCCTTGCCTGCTGCTTTAGGGGTGACGAATAACTCAATGTCATGTGAGTCTAACGCAAGGCTAACGGAAACAGGCTTTGCTGAATTGAGGTTTATGCGTTTCAAAGAATCTTTGTCGATGCGATCGAAGTGCTTTTCAAGCCAAGGTAGGAGCATGTCATCGTTAAGATTTTTGACGTAGATTTCAATGTCTGGTTGCTCTTGCATAGTGATTTTTTCGTTTTACCTAATTAAGTGTAAATGTTTTATCGGACACACATTAGCGGCGTTCGCTTTTAAAAAAGCCTTTTAGTCGGTACCAAAGAATACTCAAGTAAGCCAAGATACAACAGAAGCCAGAGAATGCACCAATGCTAAGAGCGATAAAGCCAATTAGTTCTTGCTCAAAAGACGGCTCAAGATAAAACTCCGCCATCGTCAATCCGCTAAGCGATGCAAGCAGCCCCATACTGCTGGCCAAAAAAAACTTGAAACGCAGCTCTAGAGGTTTGTCTTTGTTATCCACGCTTCTGCGTCTACGAGAAGCTAGCATTGGTGTTGACTTCGATTATTAAAGATTGTCATCGTTCACGTTGCTGCATCATTGAGAGTTACTAATTACTTGGACTATAAGGTGTTTGGTTACGGCGATAAAGCGAGATCACGATGTCTGCTTCGAGCTTTAAGCGATCAAGCGACTTTGCGTTCTCGAGCCTGTCTTTAGGGGTCCGCCACATATGGGGCGTCATACCTATCAAGTTAGAGACTTGCTCTGCACTATTTAGATCAAACTCAAAGCGAAGTGTTTCAGTCTCCAGTACATCGAAGAACTCGGACATGCTCCCATTATCATCGGAAGGTGATTTTTCAATCGGTGTTTCATATAAGGCCTGTTTAAGCCCAGTTAAATGACTTGGCCCGGCTTGAACATCTACTAAAATGCCTCCGCTTTTCAAAATTCTTGCAGCTTCGGTGTCGCTTAACCGAGCAAACATGTGAGTGCAGAGGTCTTGCGAATTCGAGGCTAAGGGCATGTGAAAGGCGTTACCGACATACCAAAATACGTTTTTGTAGCAACGGCTTGCCGCTTTAATGGCAGGCGTTGAAATATCGATGCCCTTCGCCTGATACACAAAGCCTTTGTTTTTAAGGGCTTCAGTGATGGCGCTTGTGTAGTAACCTTCGCCGCAGGCAATGTCTGTGTAGTGAAGGACTTTCTCTTTTTTTGGTTCTGATAATTGGGCTTTCGAGCCTTCTTGTGCGATTAGCGCTGTACTTAGACGGTCAACCATCTTGTCTACGATGACTTTATAATGACCTAAGGCCAAGAATTCAGATCGCGCTTCAACCATTTGCTGGGTGTCGCCTGGCTGCTTGCTGCGTTTTTGTGTGTTGAGCAAAAGATTAACGTAGCCTTGCTTGGCGCGGTCGTAGCTGTGTCTATTATCACAGGTAAGTGTTTTTTGGTCTTTTGATGCTCTCAATGCTCCAGAGCATACTGGGCATATTAGCGTCGCCGATTTATAGGGTGCGGGCAGTGTCGTCATTGATTTTTTACTCTGCGAGAAGCTTAATTAACATGCGTTCGTAGATATCAGAAAGATCGTTTAGATCTTGAACGCTCACATGCTCGTTGACTTGGTGAATCGTCGCATTAAGTGGCCCGAGTTCGAGAACTTGTGCGCCTGTCGGAGCGATAAAGCGACCGTCTGAGGTGCCTCCGCTAGTAGAAAGCTCAGATTTGATGCCTTTTACTTCTTCAATTGCCTCTACAGCAGCGTCGACCAAGGGTCCAGCTTCAGTGAGGAACGGAAGGCCGCTAAGGTTCCATTCAACTTCATACCTTAAACCGTGATTGGCCAACAGATCTTCGGTCTTTGTCATGAGCTCTTCTGCGGTTACTTCTGTGCAGAAACGAAAGTTAAACAGAACTTCGCCTTCGCCAGGAATGACGTTGGTCGCGCCAGTACCGCAATGAAAGTTTGTGATCTGAAAAGACGTCGCAGGGAAGAAGTCGTTGCCGGAATCCCATTCAACCTGACTAAGCTCTGCTAGTGCTTGAGTGGCGGTATGAATCGGGTTGTCTGCTAAATGAGGGTACGCGACGTGCCCCTGCTTACCGAGTATTTTTAGCTTGGCATTTAGCGAGCCGCGACGACCATTCTTAATGACATCACCGAGTGTTTTTGTGCTTGAAGGTTCTCCGACTAAACACCAGTCAATTTTCTCATTGCGCGCTTCGAGCGTCTCGATTACCTTGACCGTACCATTTTTGGCTGGGCCCTCTTCATCGCTGGTAATTAAGTAAGCGATTGAGCCTTTATGGTCGGGGTATTTCGCAATGAAGCGCTCGGTGGCGGTAATAAATGCGGCCAAGCTACCCTTCATATCTGCCGCACCACGGCCATGTACATGACCTTCATCAATACGAGCTTCGAACGGAGGGAATTGCCACTGATACTCTGGGCCCGTTGGAACGACATCCGTATGGCCTGCAAAACATAAAAGCGGCGAGGAAAGACCTTTTCTCGACCATAAATTTGTGACTTCCTCGAACACCATGGTTTCATTTTCGAAACCAAGCGGTGACAAGCGATCAATCATCATTTTCTGACAATTGAAGTCTTCCGGCGTTACCGATGGCTCTCTAATAAATGCTTGGGTTAGTTGGATAGTAGCGCTAGTGGTATCGCTCATGATTGCAGAGAGTCCTAGGTATGGTCGTTGAGTGGAGAAAGATAGACCTCATGCTATGTTCGTGTAAATACATCTACAAGCATGAGGTCGTATAGGCATGCCTTAGTTATTGGCGTGCAATGCTTCGTTTAGTTCGACGGCAGACTTGTTGGTTAAGCACTCTACGCGGCCATTTTCTGAGTTGCGACGGAACAAAAGATCGGCCTTGTTGGCGAGGTCTCTGGCTTTAACTGTGTCAGCAACGTCACCTTTGTTATCTAGCATAACGACTTTCGTGCCTGCCGTAATGTAAAGTCCAGACTCAACGGTGCAACGGTCACCTAAAGGGATGCCAATGCCGGCGTTGGCGCCAATTAAGCTATTTTCACCAACCTGGATGATGATGTTACCGCCACCCGAGAGCGTGCCCATGGTGGAGCAACCGCCACCTAAGTCGGAGCCTTTTCCGACCATGACGCCTGCTGAGATCCGCCCTTCAACCATCGATGTGCCTTCGGTACCTGCATTAAAGTTTACAAAGCCTTCGTGCATGATAGTCGTGCCTTCGCCAATGTATGCCCCGAGGCGAACACGAGATGCGTCAGCAATGCGCACACCGCTTGGTACTACGTAGTCAGTCATTTGAGGGAATTTATCGACAGACTTAACTTCAATTAACTCACCGGATAAGCGAGCAGATAGCTGCTTTTGAGGCAATTCACTTAAGTCTATTGCGCCTTGGTTAGTCCATGCGACATTGGGTAATAAGCCAAAGATGCCGTCTAGGTTAATTCCATGAGGCTTAACTAGGCGGTGCGAGATCAGGTGAAGCTTTAGGTAAACTTCAGGTGTGCTGCTCGCGCTGCCATCTTCTTCAATAATTACGAGCGCGATAGACTGCTTTGAACCGCCAAGTTTCTCTGCGATGATCGACAATTCGCCCAAAGAGTGCGTATTGGCAAGTGCAGATAACTGATCTTCTGAGAGAGTCACTGTTTGGTTTTCGAGAGTCAGTGAAAGCGCTTCAATAAGCTTTTCAACGGTGCTGTCTTCTGGCTGAAAAATAGGCTGTGGATAAAATACTTCAAGCCATTCACCGTTTGAGTTCTTGCTGCCTACGCCAAGGCCAATTGCTACAGTCATGTTGTTTCCTGAGTTCTAATTCAAAAATAAAAAATAAGTATGTGCCAGTGGGGCGCTATGATACCGCTTATCACTGCACCTTACGAAAAAATCGTAGTGTAGTTGTCGGGCTTAAAGCCTAAGTGAACTTTGCCCTGATACTCCAATAAAGGTCGCTTGATCAGAGATTGGTTTGCGAGCATCAGCGCTATCGCTTTTCCATTATCGATGTCTTGCTTGTCTTCGTCGCTAAGCTTTCGCCAAGTCGTGCCGCGACGGTTTATGAGTTCGTCCCATGGGACGGCTTCAAGCCACTGTTCTAGCTTCTTGGCGTCAATTCCTTGTTTTTTGTAATCATGAAATTCGAACGCCACGCCTTCATTCGTCAGCCAGGTCATTGCTTTTTTCATGGTGTCGCAGGCTTTGATGCCATAGACCATTGTTTTGTCTGTCATGCCAAACCTTCTATAAACGTTCGAATCCTTTTGGCGGCTTCGATGCACTCTTCTACAGGGGCAACAAGCGCCATGCGTACGCGATTTTTACCGGGATTGTGTCCATCAACAGTGCGTGATAAATAAGAGCCGGGGACAACCGTTACATGCTGCTCTTTATAGAGTTTTTGAGCAAACTCGGCGTCGTCGATCGTGGTTTCAGGCCATAGGTAGAAACTTGCGTCTGTTTGCTCGATGTTCATGACGGGCTGTAAGATCTCTAAAACAGCCTGAAACTTTTCTCTATACGCCTCTCGGTTTGCGAGGACATGTGTTTCATCACTCCAAGCCTCAATGCTGGCGAGTTGGTGGTGAATAGGCAGGGCACATCCATGATAGGTGCGATACTTTAGGTAGGCAGATAAAATCTCAGCATCCCCCGCAACAAACCCCGATCGCAAACCTGGTAGGTTAGAGCGCTTGGATAATGAGTGAAAGACGATGCAGCGATTGTAGTCGTCGCGACCTAGACTAGCGCACGCCTCGAGTAGGCCAATAGGGGGCTTGGATTCATCGCAATATATCTCTGAATAGCATTCGTCAGAGGCAAGGACAAAATCATACTTATCTGCGAGTGCGATGAGCTCTTGTAAAACCTCTAGCGACACGACGGCGCCGGTTGGGTTGCCCGGTGAACATAGAAACAAAATCTGGCAACGCTTCCATGTCTGTTCTGACACTTTGGAGAAGTCAGGAACGAAACCGTTTGAACCGTCAGCAGCCAAGAGTTCCAGTTCTGCTCCTGCCAAGTAGGTCGCACCTTCATAAATCTGATAAAACGGATTCGGACTAATCACGATTGGGTTTTTACTTCGGTCAACGCACGCTTGGGTAAACGAAAAAATTGCTTCGCGGGTGCCGTTAACTGGCAAAATATGTTTTTCGGGGTCGAGGCTATCAGCAGGTAGTCCGAAACGATTACTTGCCCACTTAGCGATAGTTTGCCTAAGTTCGGGTATACCTTTGGTGGTAGGGTAAACCTCAACATAGTCAATTTTGTCTTGTAGCAACTTCTTGATTGAGGCTGGCGCCGGATGTTTGGGTTCACCAATTGAGAGCTTTATCGGAGCGAGTTCTGGGTTAGGCGTTACTTCTCCTAAAAGCGCAGTCAATTTC
Organism: Oleiphilaceae bacterium; assembly: GCA_034110885.1. Lineage (GTDB taxonomy): Bacteria > Pseudomonadota > Gammaproteobacteria > Pseudomonadales > Oleiphilaceae > PZPK01. The sequence goes on along the minus strand of JAWUYI010000055.1, from coordinate 1,435 downwards.
TCAAAAGGATAGGGCTGTAGTTTTTTTAAATCTGGGTTCATATCGGGTCCTAGGTTAGCGACTCTCGCTAGTAACTTTCGGTGCTTGCTAGCTCGTCTAATTGCTCGCAAATATCGTGTTGAAGTTGTTCACATTGCTCAACGTTGCTTAAAGGCAAGCCGTTGGCCTCAGAAACAAAAAATACGTCCTCTACGCGCTCGCCAAGCGTTGCGATACGTGCGCTGGTAACGCTTAAATTGTGACTGTAAAGAATATGGCCGATTCTTGCTAACAGGCCTGGGCGATCGGGTGTTACCACTTCAATTACAGTTTTGTGGTGAATTGGATCGTTACTCAGCATAACCTCTGTTGGAAATGAAAAGTTTTTCAGAGCGCGAGATGTTCTGCGGCTAATTATTTCTGGGTAGTCATCTGGATCGTCTAGCGCTTCTGAAAGTCTCTCTTTAATGAGTTCTTTGCGGTTTGGCTCGCCAGAGAGTGCGTCATTGTCTGAGTTGGTTATGACAAAATTACTAATGTTAAAGTCGCCACTTGCCGCACTAATTCGAGCACTTAGTACGTTCAGGCTCAACTGTTCAAGCATTGCGGTTGTGGCTGCAAAAAGATCTTTATCTGATTTAAGATAAATCATGATTTGCGAGAAACCTTTTCCATGCTCGTTGTGCTTATCGCGAATGGCGATGACGGGGAGGCTTGTGTCTGTATGCAATAGTATCGAAGAGCACTGCCAGACAATGTCCGAAACAGAGCCTTGCAGAAAGTATTCGTCTTCTAACGAGTCAACTAGGTCATTCACGTGAGAGGCTGAAAACTTAGCTTTAAACAACTCTGTTCGGACTTCTTGACGAGTGGTATACACCCACTCAGTTCGGCTTACAGGAGAGTCAACTCCGCGACGAAGTGCGCGCCGTGTTTCTACAAATAACTGCTGAAGTAAGCTCGCCCGCCAGCTATTCCAAAGCTTAGGGTTGGTTGCGGCAATGTCGCATACGGTGAGTACATATAGGTACTCGAGATGAATGATGCTCGGAACCTGTGCGGCAAACTCGTAGATGATGTCTGGGTCGGCGATATCTTTTTTCTGAGCGGTCATCGACATTAATAGATGCTCTTCCACTAACCAGCACACTAGCTTGGTATCACGCTCACTAAAATGATGCCGTTTGCAGAAAGCTGCAGCGTCCACCGCGCCAAGTTCTGAATGATCTCCTCCGCGACCTTTCGCGATGTCATGATAGATTCCTGCAACATAAAGAATCTCTTGCTTAGGGAGTTCTTTTGCAAGCGAAGAAGCTAAGGGGAATTCAAGTTGGTATTTTTGATCGCCCAAGCGAACGATATTTCTGATCAGGTGGAGCGTGTGGGCATCGACTGTATAGACGTGAAATAAATCATGCTGCATTTGCCCCACAATATTTGCAAACTCGGGCAGATA
>JAWUYI010000054.1:0-9039 GCA_034110885.1 Oleiphilaceae bacterium | reverse complement strand
CTGTTGCAGCTGTGTCAACAGTCAAAGTGCCACCTAGATCTAATTGGTGAGAAGCTTGCAATGTAACACCCGTTAGAGCTGTTGCTGCTTCACCATTGTCTAGCAAGCTAGGAGCGAAGCTCATGCCGTTTGAAGACGTTCCAGCAATTGAAATATCGAAGGTCAAACCGTCAGTACCAGTTACGTCAATCAAACCAACAACGCCATTAGTCGCTGCATCAAAGCAACCAGCACCTGAACGAGCGCCCGCTGCTGCTAGCGTACATGTTACGCCGTCTGCAGATGGATCAATCTGGCCAAGATCCATTTGCGTTGCTTCTGCTAGTGCTAGAGGTTCAACAATAGAAAGTAATGCTTGAAACGTGTCTGCGTGAGCCATACCTGCGCCCATACCTGAAACTAATGTTGCTGCGATTGCTGCTTTTTTAAATGTATTTTTCATGGATTAGTATCTCCGAGTTCTACTCTTTAGTTTTATATTTGCTGAATTAGATCGAGGCATTTTTGCCTTCTTTTTGTCTTGCTTTTTAATTTGCAAGACGTTCATGTTTTACTACTTTTTTCGCACTTATTGTTTATTGCTCTTTTTATTGGACTCATCAGTAGTCGCTGAATGAGTCAGTACAAAGTTGAAGTTATTCAAAGCTTTGTAAGGCGAAGTAAGCTTGTGACCTACTGTAAACAAAATACTGCTTATTCCGTTTTGTTTGTTCGCCTGCGCTTTTTAAAATGTTTTGCATTTCGTTTGCGCTTAATTTCAGAGTAGCTAATTCTCAGAATCTGCACGGCAAAAAACAGGCAATTTTGTATCAGTGTGTTACGGATGTAGCGTTTGGTGTTGCTGACGCGCAACACTGCGTAAAAGAGAGACAAAACTGATCAAAAAAACACCACGCCAAGAAATTCAACAAGAGAAGCACACGGGAATTTTCGATTCTACAAAGAACAACTATTCTGCTTTTTAAGCGTTTCTAGTTAGGAATGCACACCTTAACTCGACAAAAAATTGAAACATTACTCGACGGGGATGTGCTAAATGTCAGCGCGATGCTAGAAGTAGGAAAGTAATTCCCTGCATTACTGTCTATTAAATAGACACAACTCTTAGCAGAATTCATAATCTGGAAAAGATTAACCCTTCGAGCTTATTAGCAATGACTTCACGATTATTTCTGTTTTGCGCGATCAAGCGAGCCTTACCTCTCTCTGCCCGTTTAAAACCCTTTGTGTGTAGAGCATGCTTTCTGACTGCCTTGGCAACGAGCATTCACTTAACTAACGCACATGCTGCCGTCAGCATTAATGAAGTTCAGCAACACCAGTTTCCAGACGCTGTCGCATCAAGTAAAACAGGCAGACTAATAGTTACGTGGAAAGGCGCTCTTGGTAACGTTGTAAATACACAAGTAGTTAGTGACTACTGGAGCAATGGTGAGTTTGTTTTGCAGAGCGATAGCTCAAGCACTATTACCGTAAATATATACTCAAACCAAGATATCCCTGGCGTGACATTGAAAACGATTAAATTTAGGTATCAAGGCAAGACCTACAAAACCTTCCCCGTGTCGGGTCTACCTAACCCCGGCCCCGGCTCCAAAGCCCGGTTAGGCATGCGAATTCTTTTTACCAAAAATGTAGAGCCAGGCCAGATCACTCCCTCCTATACGATAGAAGTGACAGATGACAACCCTTAGCTTTGCGGCAATTATGGACTGTGCATACACAACATCTACTTGAAATCGCAAACAGAACCCCTATTTGGACAGCCGGTTCACCCAACCCTCATACTAGAATTTTTTGAATACTTTGTTGATCTAAGTATAAATTCACCTTGTGTTTCGCCCTTGTAATACCCGTATATAAAAGAGATCGTGTTAATAATTCCTTTGCATAGGGTGCCAACACAACATGTACGTCGTCATATTCTGAGCCCTGACTTTTGTGAATACTCATAGCATAAGCTAATTCTTGGCCCGATATGCGCGTGGGCAAAATACTAACAGCCTCTGCCCCGTCTCGATAAAACACGAGCATAAAACCCTCTTTTCTAGGCTGTTCTAACATGAAACCGATATCACCATTATAAAGGCCATACTGCGCATAATTTTGCGTTAGCAAGATTGGTCGACCGTGATAATTAGCTTGAGCTGATATAACAGAGGTATCGTTGTGAACGCTTTCAAGAGCGGAAGCACGCATACAGACATCTATTTCAGCATTAATCGCATCGGCACCATAAGGGCCGAGATAGGTAGAGCACAAAATCTGAACTTTCAAAAAGGCTTCGTTAAGAACTTCGAGACTCGCCTTCTTTAAGACACACGCTTTATACCCCTCATAGGCTTGTCGCATTGCCGTCAGATGCTCTACAGACAGGCCAACAACTTCTCGTGCCGGCGCTTCTGGCGCATCGAGTCGGCAAACTCTAACTGCACTTTCTTCCGTCTGCGTTGCTGCAAAGCTCTGAAACGCAGATACAGAACCAGATTTGACCAATTCTGCACATTCAGCAAGCGCTCCCGTAAAGCGATAGCTTTTTCTGAGAATAGTAAGCGGATTAACACCTACTGCGCAGGGCCGCGACTGACCCTCAAACCCCTTAACCACATCCTGGCGGAGCAACGCCTCTAAACACGTCATTTGTTGAGCAGGAACCACTTGCTGTGAAAACTCTCGAACCCAGTCACCAAATACATCACCCGGCTCGACCGGAGCTAACTGGAAATAGTCACCCAAGAACACCAAGGCAGTTTTATTCGATGTGACAGACACCAATTTTTGCATCAAAGAGAGGTCGACCATTGAAGACTCGTCCACGACTATCAAGCAAGGCGCGCCTTCATCTTGCCCACCCGAATGTGAGGCCAAGCGTGCAGTGAAACTTTTAGACTTCGTCCGCATTAATGGGTCGAGCTTTTCACCTAAGGAGAGTATATAGCGGTGAATCGTTTGGCCTTCATCAGGCAATGCGGCCTGTATCATGGCTTTGTCGTACGGATTGCCTCCGACACCTCCTTTAACACTACTTTCAACAGTGTCTTTAACACTGTCGTCAACATTCAGACCGATCGCGCCAATCAAACTCTCGGCTTGCTCGCGAACACCCGAAGCTAAGCGCTGAGCGGCTTTACCCGTCGGTGCGAGACAAACGACGTTAGGCAGCACATTGCTCATTTCTTCCGCAGCTCTGCGCTGAGCAAGCAACAAGTGCAAGACTATAATTTTTGCGGCTGTCGTCGTCTTTCCTGTTCCTGGTCCACCACTAACCAAGCTCAAATTTGACTGCATCGACTGCGCTGCAGCTAAGGCCTGAAAGTCTAGTTCTTCATTCAAACTCTCAAGCTTAAACAGATTTCGCAACACAGGCCCCAGAAACTCGCTTTCATGTTCAGTCAGAACTAAGGGCTGCGAAAGCCTTTCATCTCGCCATTGTAGGATTTGGTTTTGCATTGACCAAAAGCGGTACAAGTACAAATCTCCACCATCGAGAGCCAAAAATGGTAAGGCGCTTGATGCCTGTTTTGAGCGCTCACCCTGCTTACTAGATACATCTAGCTCGCTAGGCTCTGCCCATAAATCTAATTGCTCAGCCGGCGTTTCTCCCAAGAGCTCAGTTTCTAGAGCGCCACGATCATAAACAAATGGATGCTGGGCGAGCATATCCTCAATCTGAGCAGAGGATTCGCTGTGTTTGTACATAAAGTAAGCACTATAATTTTTAAGACTTTTCAGAGGTAGCTTGTGCAGACCTAGAGAGCTTAGATAAGAAAGCAGCAATACGAGATCACTTACCAGCTCATTGGCTTTGCTATCGATGCTAGTTTCCATGCCAGAAGCGCCGCCATTCACACTTTTACGAAGGTGTGCGCTCATAGATTCGTACGCATGCTCTGCGGCATAGAAATCGACCCACCGCAGATTGGTCTCTCGCTCACGAATCTTATTCTTCAAGCGCCTTTCATTGTAGGTCGAACTCGTCCTTAACAAACTCATGCACTTACCCCTTCTCGCAGCAAAGCGTCGAGCTCATCAATTAAGGCTTTATCTGGCCGCGTATAATAGATGCCACTTAACTCGCTATCGACAGAAGAACCTGAGACCTGTTCGCCTTCTGCGGACACGCTTTCGATTGCCATTCCACGCAAGAATAGATAAAACACGCCACCGAAATCTTTTTCATAGTCATAGGCAGTGCCAAGACGATGCCCAAGAAATCGATGCAAGGCCACACTGTAAAGCAGGTACTGAACATCATATCGGTGCTCGGCCATCGAACTAGACAACGCTGCTTGCGAATAGCTCTGCTCATCAAAACCTAAGTGATTCGACTTGTAATCAAGAATGTAATAACAATCGTCCTGCCTAAATATTAAATCGATAGCGCCCTTAATATGACCTTCGAAGCCAGAAAAATATAATGGGCTCGCCGCGGGATTATAAGACTGAACAATCCGATTGAACTCGCTGGCCTGCTGATGGCCTACCTGGAAGTGAAAGCTCATTTCAACCAAGTAGTCGGTGCTTTGTAATTGATTAAGAGCAAAGCTTTTCATAATAGGAAGACCTAGCGTTTCCGTAAGCCATCGATCAAGGTAGACCGCCCAAGCGGATACGTTTCTCTCTGGCACTAGCATTTTTTTGCGCAGCAAATCTTCTATATAAGAGGTTCTATCCGCAAAGCGCCTAGAAAGTTTGGCACTTAACTCTCCGGTCGAAAACTCTATGCCTTCGAACAATGTATGTAAAAATGTTCCAGCCTCACTACCCCGAGGAAAGTTCAAAATGTGAATATCCTGCTGAGCAGCGATACCCTGAACATCCCCTATTCGGCTTCTCGAACCTGTGCCGTGCGCTTGCATACGATCATGGTGTTCGTTCATCCAAGCCGTAAAACTATTGACGCGCCAGTCATGGTAAAGAGAGCGCGATATCAACCGAGCATGCAAGTTTTCAGCGTCTTTGCCCGTGTCGCGAAGCGTGCGTTCGGCAGTGAGCGATCTCAAATTCTTTTCGTACTCTTGTATAATTTCCTCATTAGAAGTCTGTCGCACCTTGCAGTCAGCCTTGTCCGCTAAAATCTGCAAAGCCTCAGTATAGAGTCCGTCATCTAGAGTGTCGGGCACCGAAGCCCCTAATACGAGCCTGCCCCAAGCACTCGATTTGCAACCAAGCGCTTTGGCATGACCTTGATAAGCAGACGTTCCTATAAAACAGCAATATTTGGCGCGAGTAAGCGCCACATACATCAAACGAATATCTTCCGCTTGACGTTCCTGCTCAGCTCGCAAACTTTGCTCATCTGTTGGTTCAAGAGACAAACAAAGCTTTTTGTCATCGTCGTAATACCAAGCGTCTTGTGATTTTTTCGCACTGTACTGAAAAGGCAGAAACACAACAGGATATTCCAAACCTTTACTCTGGTGCACCGTCACGATTTGAATCAAATCTTCATCGCTTTCTAGGCGCATGGTATAGGCGTCATCACCTTCAGTACGTTCATCGACAATCTCGCGATGCAACCAACGGATTAAGGCATGGTGCCCTCTCAGTTTTCTAGACTGAACTTGCAATAACTCGGCTATTTGGTTGAAGTTAGTTAACACCCGCTCCCAATTGTTGGAAACAAATTGCTGTGCTGCTGAGCCGGATTCATCGCCTGCTATTTCTTTGCGCCAATTCGAAAGCACATCTAGGTCGGTCAACGCATGCCTAACCATGCTCAGCACACCCTGCTTCACCCATATTTGATTTAGCGTTTCAAACGAGGAGATCAATGAACCAAGAGCGCTCTGATCGGTATAAAGCGACTCAAATTGTTGATCTGTATAGCCAAACATGATTTCAACTATGCAGCGCTTTATTTTGGTTTCATTTCTCGGTTCGCTCACTGCTTCTAATAAATATAACGCCGCTGATGCTTCGGGGGAATCGAACACACTTTGCCTTACGTCGTAACTCGCTCTAATGCCCGCGCTCGCTAGATTTGTTTTTATATAAGCCGCTTCACTGCGTGTTCGCACTAAAATAGCGATATCGGAGCTTTTAAGGCCTAACTCTTCTTGCCTCAATAACAAACTAAGCACATCTGACACACAGGCGAGCGCCAAGCTTTCCTCGATGCGGTCTTTTTTCAAAGGTTTCCCGTCAGCCGCATCAAACGCAGGCACTTGGGTAATAGTCAGTGCTGACGGCCAATCTTGGTTCGAGCTATCCTTTGCTGCATTCACTTCCACAAAGGGAATGGCCGACTCCATAAAAGGGTTTGGATGCAGCATGAATACTTCATTCGCCGCCTGAACCATCTCGGGTGACGAACGCCAATTTTGCGTCATGGTAAAACATGAACCTTGTGCATGATTCTCTACTTCGTGCTTAGCGCGCAAGTACGTCGCCATGTCACCACCACGAAAGCCGTAGATCGCCTGCTTAGGATCTCCAATCAGGACTAAATTTGATGCGCCATCACCCGCTTTTGGACCAAATATGCGACTGAAAATATGATACTGAGCTTTGTCTGTATCTTGAAACTCGTCGATCAAGGCAGTGCAATATTGCTGTCGAAGGAGGGCTGAAAAGTCTTCAACTTCTGTTTCTGTACGACTTTCATCCGCCAACAAGGCTTGTTCAATTTTTAAAATCAAATCATCAAATGCAAGCAAGGAGTCTGCACTTTTTCGCAACGCCACTTCTCGTTTCAAGGTTTCATATATAGCAAGAATAAAACCATGCGTTATGGGTGCGGGAGCTGAATCAAGGAGTATGGCAAGGGCTGCAAAAAACGGATGCGTCGGGGCCTTACCGTTTTTGCGTAAATCGTTAGCAAGTGCCGCGTGAGTTAGGCGCCAAAAATAACATTCCTTTTTCGAGTCGCGCGGCCAATCGAAAAGTGCCTTGTCACTTTCAGCCCACGCTAGCGATTTATTGAACCAATCAACCTTGTTTTTAACACGATTAACGCCCGACGCTTGCAAGTCTTCAAGTGCTGCCTGCCCCTGATCTAATAACAGTTTTTTAAGTTGGGCTTCCCACTTGAAGGCCGTATCAAACTGCACAGCCCAGTCATCTAATCGAGCGCCTGTTGCGTCGTTATTTGGATCAGCCACCGGCAACTCAGGCAAAATTACTTCTGGTTGTCGCTGAAGCATCGGCACGACAGCATGCAATAGCGCTTCTGGCGACGCCCAATTCTGGGAAACAAAGCTGAGCTGCGGGCACGGTAATTTTAAGATAAAGCGCCGCCAGATATCTTCACATACATCAAGGTGCATGAGTTTCATGTCTTCCTGCAAACGCTGGTTCGTCGCCAGGCCTAGGGCAACAGCATTCTCATTAATAACCTTTTGGCAAAAGCCATGTATGGTATGAATTTCGGCCAGGTCGATATGACGCTCAGCAATGGTGAGACGCATGCGGTCTTCGCGCAGGTTAGCCGACTGTAAAACCATATGTTGCAAAAGCGGGTCACTACTGTACTGCGTAAGTTGAGCTTCGAGGCCGTCTGCATTCTCGATACCCTTGCCAGTGACTTCCGTCTCAGCGACACGCCAAGAAATAACCGTATCAAATAGAGCGCCCAACTCCACAATTCTCGCTCGAATACGGTCTCTCAATTCTTGAGTTGCCGCGTCAGTAAAAGTCACCACCAATATTTGTTCAACCGAGTAATTGCTTTCCAGAAGGTAGCGCAAATATAGATTAGCGAGTGTATACGTCTTGCCTGTTCCAGCACTCGCCTCGATTAACGACAAACCTTGCAGGGGGAATGTAGTGAGCTCAAGAGGTTTCATTATTGCGCGCGCACTCATTTCAGTTTCTCCACGCTAATCCACCGGTTTAATTCTGAAGGCTCTCGAGCAGGATCACTTGGCTGCTTCTTTTTACGGGAACCGTGGTCAGGATCACAATGCCTTGAAATTTGAGCCATTGGAACAAGGTTTTCCATATCAGGTATGTCGCTAGGATCGTGATTTAGGCCAGAGAAATAACATGCCCGCTGCCAGAACAACGATGCAGATTCACCACCTTGATTAAAGCCACCAGAAAAAGTTGTCTTTATCTCGGACTCTTTTCCGAACAGCTGCACGTAAGCGGTTTCTGGCAAGAATAATTTTGGCGCGACCAAAACCTCATCATAATAAGTAAGCAATTCCTGAAGATAAATAACAGAGGTTTCTTCGCTCAGCGCAGGCAAGGTAATATGCTGGGTAGCACTGATGTAATGGGTCTCACCTAAGGCAGAGAGTTTTGGTTTGGTGTGGTGCAAGTAATAATTCCAAACCACATGCTTTAGCCAAACACCAAAAAAATTCCGACCCACGCGTTTTGACAAACTCAGTTCAATTTGCCCATGGCCGGTGTAATAAAGGTCGCCGCTGATATGAACATCGCTGCCTTCAACCGCCATCGACTGTATTCGCAAGCGCACAGGCCGTCCGCTTGCGAACATGTGCGTTCTCAAAGCCGATGCATCTTGAGCTAGGGCATTAAAATGCATGCCTGCTAAGGGTTGCCTTGCTAATGCGCCTTCCGCAATCAAATGCTCAAAAACAACGTCCAGTCCGGAGTTGTGATCTCCTTCAATGTCAGCGCTTAGCGTATCACTATTCAGATCCTCGCCCACTAAATCATCACCAATAGACCATGCCTCAAAGAGGCGCTCTTTAATGGAATACGCTTGCAACCCATTTAGAGTAAAGGGTTCCCTATCATCGACTCCATCTTTGGTGCCCCAGTGGCTCAGCCCTAAACTCGTTTGGTAGTAATAGGCCAGTGGGTTTGCATGTCCTGCAGCCAATGCATCTAAGGTAAACTCGCGTGACGCGACGCTTGAAGTTTCTTGCTGCAATGCTTGCTCTGGCTCTGGGCATTGCTCATACTTCTGCTTTATCGACTCGGTAATGATCTGTGCGTCACCGCGAATAGTGTCATCAGACCAAGGCTCGTGGAACAACGACTGCCACTCACTAGCGTAACTATGCGGCAATTTCATCGACGCATGTGCGGTGTTGTCACCAACTGAGTCGCGAGAGTCTGCGAAGT
>JAWUYI010000053.1:0-8597 GCA_034110885.1 Oleiphilaceae bacterium | reverse complement strand
TGTTTAGCCGTCACACCGGGCAAGACTTCAAGCAAATCAGTGCGACCTACAAGCTCCTCAAGCGTGCGCACGCCAAGTGCAGCCATCCACTCCCGAGTTTCTGCAGCGACAAAACGGAAGAAGTTCATTGCCATTTCAACCGTGCCAATGAAGTGCTCATCTCTAAGTCTTTCATTTTGGGTTGCAACGCCCGTTGCACAGTTGTTTAAGTGACAAATTCGAAGGTATTTACAACCCAAGGCAACCATCGGAGTCGTTCCAAAGCCGAAGCTTTCGGCACCCAAGATTGCAGCCTTGACGACATCCAAACCAGTTTTAAGTCCGCCATCTGTTTGCAGACGAACCTTGCCGCGCAAATCATTACCACGCAATGTCTGGTGCGCCTCACTAAGGCCTAGCTCCCACGGCGAACCCGCATAACGAATAGACGTTAAAGGACTTGCTGCAGTGCCACCATCGTAACCAGAGATAGTTATTAAGTCTGCATAAGCCTTAGCAACACCTGCGGCAATCGTACCTACCCCTGGCTCTGAAACAAGCTTCACAGAAATCAGGGCTTCAGGGTTTACTTGCTTCAAGTCAAAAATCAGCTGGGCCAAATCCTCAATCGAGTAAATATCATGATGAGGCGGCGGTGAAATAAGAGTCACACCTGGCACAGAATAACGAAGCGTCGCGATCAGATCATTGACCTTTCCGCCAGGCAACTGCCCGCCTTCACCAGGCTTCGCGCCCTGCGCGCCCTTGATTTGTATCACTTCAGCACTGCTCAAGTAGTGCGGCGTCACGCCAAAGCGGCCAGACGCAACCTGCTTGATTTTCGATCGTTTAATCGTGCCATAGCGCGCTACATCTTCACCGCCTTCGCCAGAGTTTGAGCGTCCGCCTAGGGTATTCATAGCAACCGCCAAAGCTTCATGCGCCTCGGGTGACAAAGCCCCCAAGGACATCGCCGCGGAGTCAAAGCGAGGAAATATATTTTCGACTGGTTCAACATCATCCAACGAGATACTTGTTGCGCTTGAACTTATAACAAATAAATCACGCAGGGTTGCAGCGGGGCGAGTATTCACTAACTCCGCATACTCTTTGTAGACGCCATAGTCTCCAGTTTGCACTGCTTTTTGAATCGTATTAACCACATCAGGATTAAAAGCGTGATATTCCTGACCGTGAACAAATTTTAGCAAACCACCCGGTTGAATCGGCTTGCGCGCCTTCCACGCTTCTGCTGCTAGAAGTGCCTGTTCAACCTGGAAGTCATAGAAAGATGCACCTTGAATTCGGCTAGCAACACCGTTGAAACACAAGTCAACGACATCATCCGCAAGACCAATCGCTTCAAACAATTGTGCTCCACGATATGAAGCGATGGTAGAAATTCCCATCTTCGACAGAATTTTTAACAGGCCTTTACCAATACCGCGGCGGTAGTTATTTTTCGCTTCGACAGAATCCATCAACATTTCGCCAGATGCGATCAAGTCATTCATCACTTGATACGACAGGTATGGATAAACCGCTGTTGCACCAAAACCAAATAACACAGCAAAGTGATGCGGATCCCGCGCAAAGCCCGACTCTACAATAATATTCGAGTCACAACGCAAGCCCTTGTTAACCAAACGGTGGTGCACAGCGCCCGTTGCCATAAATGCATTAATTGGAAGTTTGCCCGACTCAATATCTTTATCCGAAAGCACAATAATTACTGTACCAGAACGAACCGCGGCCTCAGCTTGGTCACACACATCATCGAGCGCTGCCTGCAGCCCCATTTCTTCAGAAAACTGCAAAGAAATAACTTTGTGCTCAAAACCCATTTTGTTTGAAACTACCGCAGAGAACTTCGCAGGCGTTAGCACTGGCGTGGCTAGGATCATGCGCTTCGCGTGATCAGGCGTTTCATCAAACACATTGCGCTCTGCACCGATGCAGGTTTCTAGAGACATCACAATCGCTTCGCGCAATGGGTCTATCGGCGGATTTGTTACCTGAGCGAACTTTTGCCTAAAGTAATCTGCAACGGAACGAACACGGTGCGACAGCACCGCCATAGGCGTGTCATCACCCATGGAACCGACAGCTTCCTGACCCGATTCAGCAAGAGGGCGTATGACTTGGTCACGCTCTTCATAGGTCACCTGAAACATCTTCATATAAGACTTGAGGGCCTCACGCTCCATAGGTACAAAAGCGGGGTGAGACTTACCAAGGCGAGCTTCAATTCGTACCGCATTTTCACGCAACCACTTTTTATAGGGTTGAGCAGACTTTAAACGCTGGTCTATATCGTGCGTGTGAAGAACATCGCCAGTTTTAGTGTCTATCGCTAGAATTTGACCGGGACCAATACGGCCCTTCGCGACCACATCTTCAGGCTTATATCCATAGGTTCCGATTTCAGAAGCAACCGTAATAAAGCCATTCTTCGTTACAACCCAGCGACTAGGTCGCAAACCGTTTCTGTCCAATAGACAAACAGCATAACGACCGTCTGTCATAACAAGCCCAGCAGGCCCGTCCCATGGTTCCATATGCATAGAATTATATTCGTAGAAGGCACGTAACTCGGAATCCATCGTGTCTACATTCTGCCATGCTGGCGGAATCATCATGCGCACAGCTCGGAACAAATCAACACCACCAGCCAACAAAACCTCTAACATGTTATCCATGCTAGACGAATCAGAGCCAGTGCGGTTCACAAGGGGAGCAATAGAATCTAAGTCTGGTAAATTAGGCGACTCAAACTTACTTGTTCTAGCCAACGCCCAATTTCGGTTGCCATCAATGGTATTGATCTCACCATTATGTGCTAAACATCTAAACGGCTGCGCCAAAGGCCAGCGTGGCATCGTATTCGTTGAGAAGCGTTGGTGAAACACACAAATCGCTGTTTCTAATTCGGGCGAACTTAAATCCAAATAAAAGCTTGGCAAGTCCACAGGCATCATTAAGCCTTTGTATGAGATGACCTTGTCTGAAAGGCTACAGATATAAAATTCTTCATCATGCTTAAGCGCAATCTCAACCTTTTTTCGCGCTATAAACAACTTTAAGCCAAACTCTTTATCGCTGACAGGCTCTGCAGTTTCAACAAACACTTGTTCAATGACAGGCAGGCACTCAAGCGCCATTCGACCAAGACACTCGTTATCGGTCGGAACAATCCTCCAACCTTTAACTAAAATACCCTCATCCGAAAAGATACGGTCAATTTCGCTTTTCGCAACCTCAGCTTTCACTGGGTCCTGCGAAAGAAAAATCATACCGACACCATAGGCTTCGCCTAAGGTAATCGAGAGCTCACTTTGAGCAACAGACCTTAGAAAGGAGTCAGGCTTCTGCAGCAGCAAGCCGCAACCATCACCTGTTTTTCCATCAGCTGCAATACCGCCACGGTGAGTCATGCATGTAAGCGACTCAATAGCTGTCAATAAAAGTTCGTGACTGGGGGCGCCTTCTGTATGCGCAATTAGCCCAAACCCACAATTATCACGAAACTCATCGGGGCGAAACAAACCTGCTGCCATAGCCTTCTCTCTAAAAACATCTAATAAAATCATGCGCTTACAGGGAAAACCCACTCAAGCAAGCATGACTAAGAAAATCGGGGTTGGACATTTTACACACGAGCCCCTAGAAGAACAAACCTTAAACGGAAATAGACGTTATTTTGGGGCATCTCAGCGCAAAAAAGATAGCGATCATTGAGTCAGAAAGCCTAAAAAAGCGACCAATTCCAGCAAAGAAACCGACTCAAAACACAAATAAGGAGGGGGGAGAGCCAAACGCACTTGGCACCCAACCACTACATTCCAGAAAAACTTCTAATCCAGGGCTTCTCCTGCGCCAGGACGCTAGGCAGACTTTGCTTAGCTGCATCAGCTTGGGACTTACTCTCGAACTGACCATGCAAGACGACATACCAAGGCCGACCTTTATACTCAGATTGAACGTAAATTAGACTTGGTTGGCCAGAACGATCAATAAACGCGCGCGCAGTGCTTTCGTTATGAGAACCTAACACCTGCATCGTATAGTAGTCTGCGGATTGCGACCTCAACCAGCTTTGATCTCGGTATGCGTAATGCCTCGACTCTGGCTTAGTAATCGAAATTCGCTTTACGCTATCATCATTTTGAATAATGATTTGAGCCTTCGACTCAGGTGCAACATCTTCCCCCCGCTCATTGCTTGCTGTGCTAATGATCTTAGTCGCCGGAGTTGCGGCAACCGCATCAGAGGAAACTCCCGAACTGGCGAGCTCAGCATCACTAAGCGACTCAGAAGAAGCGCGCGAACCAAGCGACTTCGCAGCCTCGCTCTCCTCAGCAGTCATGAGACCTCGATCCTCACCTTGGGGCCCATCGGGGGAGCGATCATCATTGGTGATTTTATCATCAGTATCAGGAATTACATCAACCGACACCGATTGTAAGCCCTGAGATAGCTCAGGCGCTGACGCTTGCCCAAGCTCTTGCGGACTTGCGACAACCTCTTGTTCTAATTCGGCAACGATCGTTTTATTGACTACAAGCTCTGATTCAAATTTCTTACTTTGTGCCAGCGCCTGATCGAGCAAAGCTAGACGCGCCTCTCGAGCGCCATCCGACTCGAGAGAACCGTCTGAGACAGAGGAATCTTCGAGCGCCAGCCCTTCCGGCCCACCATCGAAAAGACCAACAAACAGCTTATGCTGATAACCTACAAACAGAAATGACAACACAAGTATGACGACGATGGAGGCGAGAATTCGAGTTGGCAACCTGCCTGATGCAGGCATTAGAGTCTCGTTAGAGGCCGCGTTAACACCGAATAATATCGAAGCAAGCGCAGAATCAATAAGCTTTGGTACGCCTTTGGAGCGCTCATAAAGACGATGCAGCGCAGACTCATCTAACTGAGCAACGCCGCCATAGCCTTCAGCTGACAAGCCTCCTTGGACATAATCAAGCAAATCTGACTCAGTGAGTGACTTTAAGTGCACCTGATGAAACAAGTCACGACCTTTTTCACTAAGACCTACAGCCAATTCAGCAAAAGCTGGCTGCGCCGCTAGCAGCAAAACCACGGGACTGTCTGCCGACAGAGCCTCGATAGCGGACACGAGTAGAGATAAATCGTTTGTACTGCAGCGGTCTGCATCATCGACAACCAAAAGAGTTCGCTTTCCAGTTTGCTCGCGGAGAGACTGGTAGCTACTCATAATTCTGGCCACGAGGGACTCGTTTGACTCAGAGGCGGACTCAAAAATGGCGCTCTGGTGCGCAACAAGCTTTACTAAACCATGACTGTCCGTTTTTTGGCTTGCATCCGGCCTAACCATGACTACATGCGCATCTTCGGACAGCTCTTTTTCAACGCGGGACAATAGCGATGACTTACCGCCACCAACGACACCCGTAAGCAAAAGAATTAAATCGCCAAAAACAGACAAATGACGAATAGTTTCGACATTATGCTGACGTTGAGCGCCTGTGAAAAAATAAGCACTTGATGACGGAGAAGAGTCAACTAACTCAGGCTCAATGTGCCCCAAGTCACCTTCAGCACCGCCCAACTTATCTCTAACTTGGAGTCTTTTAACGATTGCTCGAAAATGATTGGTAGACATAGTAGATAACTCAACGATTCTAATTTAAAACAAACGACACACTAATTACTAGGCAGCACTTTATTTAGTGCGGCAGGTGGAAAATCAGAAGTGACAATAGCGAAACCTAGGCTCTTTAGAAGCACCAAACGCAAAGAACCATCCAGAACCTTTTTATCGACAGACATCAACGATAAGTAATCAGTTCGACTCATCTCTTTTGGGCCACTTGTAGGCAATCCAGAATTTTCAAGTAGCGCAAGAATTCTCTCCAAGTCATCATTAGAAACATCCCCCAAAATACTAGACATTCTAGCTGCCATCGCAAGCCCTGCCCCGACCGCTTCACCATGCAGCCAATTACCATAGCCCGCGTAGTTTTCAATGGCGTGCCCAAACGTATGGCCCAAATTCAAAATCGCTCGCACACCACCCTCGGTCTCATCCTCTTCAACAACACCAGCCTTACAAGCACAAGAAGTCTTGATCGCATAACTTAAGGCATCTTTATCCAAAGCCCTCAAGTCACAAACAGACGCCTCTAACCAAGCAAAGAAATCTGGATCTCGAATAAGACCATACTTAATAACCTCAGCTAGGCCGGCTGAGACCTCGCGCTCTGGCAAAGTCGACAAACTCTTAACGTCTATAACGACGGCCTTAGGCTGATAAAATGCGCCAATCATATTCTTGCCAAGAGGGTGATTGATTGCCGTTTTTCCGCCTACAGATGAATCTACTTGCGATAGCAAAGTAGTTGGCACCTGAATGAAGTCAACGCCTCTCTGGTAACTCGCTGCAGCGAATCCAGTCATGTCTCCAACAACACCGCCACCTAGAGCGATTAAGGTAGTATTTCGAGAATGCCGCTTTTCTAGGAGCGCATCAAAAATGAGATTTAGAGTTTCCCAATTTTTATATTGCTCTCCATCCGGAAGGATGACGCTATCGACTTCGAAGTCCGCGAGAGCCGCACGCAAACCAGACTCATATAAGGGAGCAACAGTAGTGTTGCTAACAATCATGACTTTCTTACTTCGTATATGGGACTTAAAAAACTCTGGATTAGATAAGATCTCGACACCGATATAGATCGGGTAACTTCTATCTCCCAAATCTACCTTAAGCGTTTCTACTGTACTCATAGTCTACTCACACACTTAATTTTCTTCGACATTAATGCTGTCGCTTGACTCCAGCGCTTCAAGAATTGTTCTGACAATAATCCTAAGCGACTTCCGATCTGTATCAACTACCAAATCAGCCACTTCTCGATATATCGGATCACGAACTCGCATAAGATCGGTCAATACCTCAAAAGCGCCCTTCTCACCCTGCAATAGTGGGCGATTCTTATCCTTGCTCGTTCGGTTAAATTGCTGTTCGACAGAGGTGTTTAAATACACGATGAAGCCGGTACGTGTTAGATGGTCACGATTTTCTTGCCGCATCATAGCGCCACCACCGGTCGCCAACACCACCTGCGTATTTATAGAAAGATCTTTAATCACCGCGACCTCACGGTCTCGAAACCCCTGTTCACCTTCAACATCGAATATCCAAGGTATGTCTGCACCACAGCGACTTTCAATTTCGCGATCGGAATCAATAAAGTCATATGACAACTCTGAAGCCAGCAACTTACCAACAGTTGTCTTTCCTGCTCCCATTGGCCCTACTAAAACCACGAGAGGCTTTTTCGTCTTATATGCCATTTTATTTTACAACACTTGAAAAGGAGAAATGATACCACGCACGCATTACTTGCCCTACTAAATCACTATTGCTGAACATAAAAAAACCGAGCAGCGCTCGGTTTTTTTCCCTAAGTAAAATCTACTGATCAACTACACCGTTCTTTATGAGTTTCGGCGTGATAAAAATAAGCAACTCAGAGCGGGCATCAATACTTTCGGTCTTACTAAACAAGTAACCAATGTAAGGAAGATCGCCTAAAAATGGTGTTTTCGTTACTGTTAACGACTCTTCCGACTGAAAGATCCCGCCAAGAACAATCGTTTCACCATTACCAACCAAAACTTGGGTAATCACCTCATTTGTCTCAATACTTGGTATGCCTGCGGTAATCTCACCACGATTATCTTGATTCACTTTAAGGTCCATGATGATTTTATCATCTGGAGTAATTTGAGGCGTTACCTCGAGAGACAATACAGCTTCTTTAAATGATACAGATGTTGCACCAGAAGAAGACGCTTCTTGATATGGAATCTCTTCACCCGACTTGATCGTTGCAGTCTGACGATCCGCTGTCACAATTTTTGGTTGTGCCACAATTTCGCCCTTACCATCTGCTTCATAAGCCGATAATTCCATATCGATCAAGTAATCTCCATTACCAATACCGATCGCGATAGACGAGCTATTCGCACGAGTCACACCCAAATCAACTGCAAGAGCATTAGGAAATGTCACGTTGCTTGAATTTACAGCACCACCAGCGCCGGGCAACCCTGCGACGGTATTCATAGAGCCACCCACTCGGAATAGGTTACTGCCCGACTGGTCGCGACCACCGCCGCCCCACTGGATGCCCATTTCTTCAGTAATGTTTGAACGAGCTCGCACAATCCTCGCTTCGATCAACACCTGACGAACAGGAATATCCCACGTGCTAACGAGCTTGCGGATTTGCTCTAACTTGTCCGTCGTTTCGCGGACACTAATAGTATTAGTACGCTCATCCGAAGAGATGTATCCGCGTGTCGATATTAGCTCTTTATCCTGCTGTAAGAGGGCAACAATTTCTTCCGCTTTTGCGTAATTAACCTGAATGATATCGAGACGAACCGGCGCTAACTCTGCAACCTGCTTGTTTGTTTCTATTTCAAGCTTCTCACGAGCTGCGATTTCAGCTGCAGGTGCAACCAACAATACGTTACCTGTTGTTCGCTTATCTAAACCCTTAGTTTTCAAAATCAACTCAAGCGCTTGATCCCAAGGTACATTCTGTAAACGAAGCGTAATGCTTCCGCCA
>JAWUYI010000052.1:0-20290 GCA_034110885.1 Oleiphilaceae bacterium | reverse complement strand
ATCGTCAAACCAGCCTGACCAGAAACACTTTGCATGCTCTCGTCATCGAGTACTTGGAGATCTGCGTGAGCGCCCGCAGCTACAGCAGAAACTGCTGAAACCAACGCTAACTTACGTAGATGTTTCATTTTTTATTCTCCTAGTTGAACTACTCGTGGAGTAATGCCCTTTCCAGCAATATAGCTTCATTTGCTTTCTTTCTTATATTCGTTCGGCACGAACAAAAGACAAACCTTACCCACAATGTCTCGCGAGCGTATCGTAAATTACACTTTTTTTCAATATGTGTGTTAAAAAGTGTTAAGCCGGTAACATAAGTTTACTAACCCGCGCGGCGTATCAATACAGCACCGAAAAAGGCACATAAAAAAATTGGAACAGCTGTCGCGAGTAAGGGCTCGAAACCGAACACGAGACTAGCAGGACCTAACAAGTCTTGAACATACTTAAATACTAGACCTACCACCAAACCTATAAATACACGAGTCCCCATAGCTACGCTTCTCAAGGGCCCAAACACAAAAGAAATCGCAACCAAGACTAAAGCGATAGTTGTTGCCGGCTGAAGTACTTTTTTCCAAAAGGACAGAACATAAACACCCGCGTCTAAATTCTGTTCCATCAAATAAGATGCGTAAGAACGCAAACCTGATATCGACAAATTATCCGGCTTGACGATAAGCACACTTAGTAACGCTGGCGTTAAGCTCGTATCCCAATCGAGCAAGGAGTCCTCTGACACGGTCGAACGCCCTTCGGAGAATTCTGTTTTCTGAACATCAATCAAACTCCAACGCTCTTGATGGTACAAAGCCCTTTTGGCAAACAAGCTATACTTTAAAACACGCTGATCACTGTAGTAGTTGATCGACACGCCATGAAGCGCCCCATTAGGCTCTACGGCGTTCACATGAATAAAGCTGTTGCCTTCTTTGTGCCACAAACCTTGACCGTAAACGATGTTGGACTGAGCCCCCCTTTTTAGCGCCTTATCGCTCTGCGCTATTTTCTCTGCATATGGAGCAACGTACTCACCAAGAAGCAAGCTCAAACAAATTACTATCAAAGCAGGCTTCAAACTGGACCAAGCAATACGAACAACCGAGACCCCTGAAGCACGAACAACCGTCAATTCACTATTTTTAGCAAGCGAACCTAAACCGACCAAACACCCCATAAACGCACCTAAAGGTAAATAGTCATATATTCGACGAGGCAGCGTCATAAGCAAATAAAGTATGGCGTCGCTGGCAGCATAGTTATTGCGTAAATCTTCCATTTCAGCCACAAACCCAAACACCAAGTCGAGACTCAAAACAATAAGCATGACAAGCAGCATCGACATTGCTACCGTTGCCGATATATAGCGATCAATCAATTTCATGACGCAGCGCCTCCAACAGAAACACCGACAGCCTTTCTGGCGCTTCGGTTAAACAATGTTTCTTTATTGAACAGGACTAGCGCTATAAAAGAGAACAGTAAATGAACCCCTCCAAACACAAACATAGGATCGACCTTTGCTTCTGCCACCTGCTTCTTGGCTACAATCAATAACCCTAGATAGAGGACGTATAAAAGCATCGCGGGAAACAGGTGCATATAGCGCCCCTGTCTTGGATTAACTTTGCACATAGCTACGGCAATAATTGTCACGACAGGAACCAATAAAATCAGCGAAAAACGCCAGTATAGAATCGAGCGAGACAGAGGATCTTCCGCATAAAATAATGTTTCTGTTTCTCGAGCCTCTTCTTTTACCTTTCTTTGCTCTACGCTAGGCTCCGCAACGAGAATTCCGTATGAATCAAAAGCTAACTCTTTATAGCCTGCCAAACCTGGAACACCCTGGTATTGCCTGCCGTTCTGAAGGATCAGGAAGCGGCTACCAGTCTCTGGGTCAACACTTTGAACACCCTGCTCGGCATAAAGCGTATTAATCTCATTGGCACCAGAACTACTATCGGAGATAAATACATCGTACATAGTTTTCTTATCTTCACTCAGAGACCCAGCATAGGTAACCCTCTCACCGGAACTTAACGACTGAAAGCGCCCAGGACTTAACATTTCAAACTCTGTCTTTCTGGCCTGCTCTTCAAACAAAGACTCCACTTTTTGCATGCCCGCAGGAGAAAGATAAAGTGACATTAATGCAACCATTCCTGCAACCAAGGCACCGATCATCAGACTGTAAGTCGCTAAGCGCAAGCGACTAAAGCCGCACGCATGCAACACGGTCATTTCACTTTCTAAATACATGCGCCCATATGCAAGCAAAACCCCCATAAAAAGACCTAGAGGCAGAATCAATTCAAGAAACCCTGGCAAACGAAAAGCCATCACAGAAAACAGAATGTCTGGTGAAAGACTTCCACTCGCTGCCTGCCCTAAATATTTAATAAAGCGACCGCTCATAAAAATAAGCAGCAAAACAAAAGTAACAGCGAGCATAGACGCGATAACTTGCCTTGCCAGATATGAAAAAAGGATCAAACAACACCCCAAAAGTTTATGCCGATTAATACAACGCCGACCAATACGATACTGATGAATTAAATGTTAGCTCAGAAAGGTTGGGCAAATAGAGCTTAGTCACTTAAACTTAAGCGATCAAATACGGCAAATCGGTGAGAATAATGAAATACAACGCAACTAACCGCAAGTTAAGCGAAATTAAAACTGATTGTTTGTGCCTTCCTAGCACATTAAAGACTGGCCTTAGTGAGCGAGGCAAAGAACTAGACCAAGCTCTTGATGGCATTATCAGCGCAGCGATAAAACAGAATGCATTTAAGCACGAACTAGGTAAAACACTTACATTAGACTTAGTGGGCAACAATGCAAAACGCATTGTGATTTTTGGGCTAGGCGCTCAGAAATCACTCACTTCAAACTCATTCGATACCATTGCAAAAGCTACCGTCAAAGCCATATCAGGCAAGAACGCTACGATTGAACTAGAAGGCGTTTGCACCACACAGGAAGATTCTCTAGCACCTAGTTGCGAGAGCTTTATACGCGAACTCTTCTCCGACAACTATCTATTTGAAAAATACAAATCCAAGAAAAGTGAGAAGATACATGTCTCACAAGTCAGTTTTGCCGCCGACAAACCCGCACAAAACATCATTAAAAAAGCCATAAGTTATGGCCAAGCACTAACCGAAGGTATGTCACTGACTCGCGACTTAGGTAACGAACCAGGCAACGTTTGCACACCATCTTACCTAGCAGAGACTGCCAAGGGCCTCGCCAAAGAATATTCAGAACTGACATGCAAAGTGCTCGAAGAAAAAGACATGGAAAAGCTCAATATGGGCGCTTTTCTTTCTGTCAGTAAAGGCAGCACCGAGCCCGGAAAGTTAATTGTTTTAGAGTATAAGGGTGGCAAAACCGGAGAAGCTCCTCACGTCCTAGTTGGCAAAGGCGTTACTTTCGATACCGGTGGCATTAGCCTTAAACCTGGCGCGCAAATGGATGAGATGAAATATGACATGTGTGGAGCAGCCAGTGTTCTAGGTGCAATGAAAGCCGTTGCAGAACTAAAACCCAAAAAGAACATCATTGGCGTGATCGCTGCAGCAGAAAACATGCCAGCGGGCAACGCGTCAAAACCTGGCGACATTGTGACAACAGCATCGGGGCTAACCGTCGAAATTCTTAATACGGACGCCGAAGGGCGACTAGTGCTTTGCGACGCCTTAACCTACGTTGAAAAGTTCAAACCCAAAAGTGTTATCGACATCGCGACATTAACCGGCGCCTGCATTATCGCCCTTGGCCATGCTACGTCGGCAGTAATGAGCAACAGCGATGAATTTGCTAAAACCCTTATGGATTGCGGCCAAGAAGCAAATGACCAAGCATGGCAACTGCCGATTTGGGATATATACCAAACACAAATCGACAGCCCATTTGCGGACATTCAAAACATCGGCGGCAAAGGTGCTGGCAGTATCACCGCAGCATGCTTTCTCTCGCGCTTTACTAAATCGTACACGTGGGCACATTTGGACATTGCCGGAACAGCATGGAACTCAGGCGCAAATAAAGGCGCAACAGGCAGACCCGTTCCCTTGCTGCTTAACTATCTAATCAATCATGCTTAGATTGCACAGGACTCAATAGTGGAACAGTCAGACGTTTATCTCATTAACGGCTCAGCATTTGCTGACCTTTCGAAGGTTGCTTGCAAGCTTACGGAAAAAGCTTACAAGCAAGAGATGAGCGTCTGCTTAATCACGAACCAAAACTATGAAGCTACAGCGCTAGATGACGCACTCTGGGCCTTCGATGAAGTGAGTTTTGTCCCACATCATATTGTGACAAGCGCGAATGCAGGTGCGCCGAGCGAAAGCACCATATCTATCGTCAGCAAAGAAACATTAAACAGCTCTTCTGCAGCGCTTGGCGATCACGACATATTAATCTATCTACAAACTGATTTACTTGAAACTGAACCCGCAGCCAAGCGAAGACTTATCCTTATTCCAAATGACCCTGTATCGCTTTCGAAGGCGCGCACGACCTATAAAGCGCTTAAACAGCGCGGTGAGAAGGTCGACACGCACGACATGCGCCGATAAAGCACTTTTCTTCCCCGTTCAGCTCTACCTAATACGCACACACACATATATAATGCCCCGCATTGAAATTGAACCAACGCATAGTCAGTGACCAAACATTATGGATAAAACTTACCAACCAAGCGATATCGAGCAATCCTGGTACAAAACGTGGGAAGAGAAGGGTTATTTTCGCCCTTCAGGAGAAGGCTCGCCCTACTCCATCATGATCCCGCCTCCTAATGTCACCGGCAGCCTGCATATGGGGCATGCGTTTCAAGACAGCATTATGGACGCCTTAACTCGTTACCATCGCATGAAGGGCAACAACACCCTCTGGCAAGTAGGTACGGATCACGCAGGCATTGCGACTCAAATGGTCGTAGAGCGGAAATTGGCAGCCGAAGAAAACAAAACGCGACACGATCTCGGTCGTGAAAACATCCTTGAAAAAATCTGGGAATGGAAAGAGCATTCAGGCGGCACCATCACACGCCAACTAAGACGTTTAGGCGCTTCCGTCGACTGGGATCACGAGCGCTTCACTATGGATGATGGCTTCTACAAAGCCGTGCAAGAAGTGTTTGTTCGCTTGCATAAAGACGACCTCATTTACCGAGGTAAGCGTCTAGTTAACTGGGATCCAAAACTACATACCGCGATCTCAGACCTAGAAGTCGAGAACAAAGACAAGCAAGGACACCTCTGGCACTTCAAATACCCTCTAGCCGATGGCGCAAAAACTGCTGACGGCAAAGATCACATCGTCGTTGCAACAACACGCCCAGAAACAATGCTTGGTGATACAGCTGTAGCGGTTCACCCTGATGACGAGCGTTATACAGATTTGCTTGGAAAGTCTGTTCTATTGCCAATCGTAAATCGTTTGATTCCTATCGTGGCTGACACGTATGTCGATAAAGAGTTCGGAACGGGGTGCGTAAAAATAACGCCAGCCCATGACTTTAATGACTACGAAGTCGGCAAGCGACACGCATCAGCCCTAATTAATATTTTCTCAAAAGATGCGACGGTTTTGGCCGAAGCAGAAGTGTTAAACATTGACGGAACGCCAAGCGACGCCTTTGATAAAGTCTTACCTGAAAGCTATGTAGGGCTCGACCGGTTTGACGCGCGTAAGCAGATCGTTAGCGAGTTCGAGAGCCTCGATCTATTAGAAAAGATTGACGATCATGCCCTTAAAGTCCCGTATGGAGACCGATCAGGCGTTGTTATTGAACCGTTACTCACAGATCAATGGTTCGTGCGTGCAGGCCCACTTGCAAAGCCCGCCATAGAAGCTGTAGAGAATGGCGACATTCAGTTCGTGCCTAAGCAGTACGAAAACATGTACTTCTCTTGGATGCGCGACATACAGGACTGGTGTATCTCTCGACAACTTTGGTGGGGTCATAGAATCCCAGCATGGTATGACGAGCAAGGCAATGTATATGTAGACCGCACCGAAGAAGAAGTCAGAGCAAACAATAACTTAGATGCTAGCGTTGCCTTGAGCCAAGACGAAGATGTGCTAGACACATGGTTCTCTTCTGCTCTCTGGACTTTCGGCACCTTAGGTTGGCCCGAGGCAACAGAGCGCCTTAAAACCTTCCATCCAACCGATGTACTAGTTACCGGCTTTGACATCATATTTTTCTGGGTTGCCCGCATGATCATGATGACCACGCACTTCATGAAAGATGAAGATGGCAAAGCACAAGTTCCTTTCAAAACTGTTTACGTGACAGGTCTAATTAGAGACGAAAACGGCGACAAAATGTCCAAGTCGAAAGGTAACGTACTTGACCCACTCGACATGATAGACGGCATCGACCTCGAGTCGCTTGTAGAAAAGCGAACCGGCAACATGATGCAGCCACAACTAGCGCAAAAGATCGAGAAGCGCACACGAAAAGCGTTTGCAGAAGGGATTCAAGCGCACGGCACAGACGCTCTACGCTTCACCCTTTACTCACTTGCATCAACCGGTCGCGACATCAACTGGGACATGAAACGCCTAGAAGGTTATCGCAACTTCTGCAATAAAATTTGGAATGCAGCACGCTACGTTCTTATGAACACGGAAGAACACGACTGCGCGCGTGATCATGATAACTATGAACTGTCTTTAGCTGACAAATGGATTATCTCTCGATTACAACAAACAGAAGCGAGCATTGAAAAATCAATCAGCGAATTCCGGCTTGATCACGCCACTCATACCCTATATGACTTCATATGGAACGAGTATTGCGATTGGTACCTAGAGCTATCAAAGCCGGTTTTAAACCCTTCCAATGACAATAAGGCACAGCAGACAGGCACCCGACGCACCTTGGTTCGCGTCCTAGAAGCCGTGCTGCGCATAGCCCATCCGTTCATGCCTTACATTACGGAAGAGATCTGGCAGCGCATCGCGCCACTCGCGGACAAGTCAGGCGACACAATCATGACTCAAGCCTACCCTGTTGCGGATGAAAACAAAGTAGACCAGAAAGCGCTCGGTGATATTGAATGGCTCAAAGGCGTAATTATTTCACTTCGAAACATTCGCGGTGAGATGGATATATCGCCGGCAAAAACCATTCCGGCACTGCTTAAGAATGGAAATGACGAAGACCTTCGACGTTTCAATGAAAATGCTTCTTATATTCAATCTTTAGCAAAACTTGAGTCGCTGACTTGGATGAACGCTGAGGATGAAGCGCCAATGAGTGCAACCCAATTAGTTGGGCAGATGGAAATACTGGTCCCAATGGCCGGCTTGATCAACGTTGAAGCAGAAGTGACGCGACTTGAGAAAGAAATAGCCAAGGCTCAGGGCGAGATAAAGCGCCTTGACGGCAAACTAGGCAATGCAAAGTTTGTAAGCAACGCACCAGCCGATGTTGTCGAAAAAGAGCAAGAAAAACTCGCTAGCGCACAGCAAAGTGTCTCTAAGCTAAACGAGCAATTGAATAAAATTAAAACCATGTAGTCCAGAGATCTGCAAGAGGAGCAGGTTAATTACGTATTTGTGACTGACCTACTCCTCTTGTTATGTGACTAATGCTTTTAGCCTAATACAAGAATCAAACTGTCGAAAGGTAGAAATTGTGATCGCGATTGTTGGTGCTGGCGCTATCGGCCGCCTCTGGGCATCTAGCTTTGAGCCTCATAGCGCTTCGTTCCTGTCGACGCGAGAACACGACGCAACAAGTATCTCTTTCGATTTAGTTTCTAATTCAGATAGCGCATTCGACACGCAGCCCTCACCTGAGAAACGGTTCGCATTCAAACAATACCAAGTCACCGAACTATCCTCCGCAAACCTCACGCCCACCTGCATATGGATATGTACGAAAAGCACTGCAGCGCTAGAGGCCTGCACTCGCTTAGACAAGCACCTTCCAAACCATACGCCGTTTGTTTTGATGCAGAACGGATTGGGCAGCCAACAACAAATCTTATCCCAACTTACTAAGCGCCCGCTTTTTGCCGCAGTTACGACGCACGGCGCTAATATTCCTAGCGAAAATAAATTAGTACATGCAGGCCACGGGCACACAAATATTGGGGCTCTCAATGAGCTCGCCAAAACCCAGAATCCCACGTTAAATCTAGACGGTGCGATTTCCAACTCTGCGTTTGACATTCACCACAGCACAGACATCTGGCAAGCACTGTGGAAAAAGCTAATCGTGAACTGCGCGATCAACCCGTTCACTGCACTCTTCAACGTGCCTAACGGCCAAATTGCGAGCCATAGCCTATTTGAAAAACTATGGCCGCAGTTACGGGCTGAACTCTGCGACCTATCTTCAGTGGCGGACTACGCCATGACAGAACCTGAGATAGAAGAGCATGTATTTCATGTGATGCATTCAACACAAGAGAACATCTCTTCTATGCTACAAGACGTTCGCGCAGGCCGAAAAACAGAAATTGAAGATATCAATGGATATGCTTGCAAGGTACTGGCTTCAGCAAACAAAAAACAATCTGCAAACCGAGAACTGTGGGAGCAAGTCAATGCACTTAGGAATTGACTTAGGCGGCACTAAAATCGAAATCATTGCGCTCGACAGCGAGAACAAGGAACTTTATCGAAAGCGGATAACCAGTCCACACGGCACCTACGATGCAACACTAAGCGCATTAACAGGTTTGGTATTAGATGCTGAAAAAAGCCTTGGGTCGACAGGTTCACTAGGCATCGGCATCCCCGGAAGCCTATCCCCCAGAACAGGTCTTGTGCAAAATGCCAACTCTACATGGTTAATTGGACATCACCTTGAACGCGACCTCAGCCAGCGCCTTAATCGTAAGCTTGCGATCGCTAACGACGCCGACTGCTTCGCACTCAGCGAAGCCTGCGATGGCGCGGGCGCTGAGCACCACTGTGTGTTTGGCGTCATACTTGGAACGGGGGTCGGAGGCGGCCTAGTCCTCCAGCAAACAGTTCTGTCGGGGCCAAACGCCATTACTGGCGAATGGGGCCACAACACTCTTTGCGATCCAATTCAACATAGAGTCAGAACGCCACAACACTGTTACTGCGGCAAACACAACTGCATCGAGACGTTCCTGTCGGGCCCGGGCATGCTCAAACGCTACAACACGGAAAACAACACAAAGCTCTCGAGAGTTGAGCAACTATTAGAGCTTTCCGACTTGGAAGGGCAGCCAAACTCAGCAACGGAAGCAATGCTCCAATATGCAGAACGCTTAGCCTGCGCATTGTCTCAGGTGGTGAATATCCTTGACCCGAATATAATCGTTCTCGGCGGCGGGCTATCAAATATCGCAACTCTTTATGAGACACTACCCGAGGCGATACAAAAATATGTTTTTTCCAAGACGTTCAGCACCCCAATTAAACAAGCGATGCATGGAGACTCTAGCGGAGTGCGCGGCGCTGCATGGCTTGGAAAGCGCGCTATTTAATTTTTAATCAATAAGGTTCTAAAAGGTTTATGACTCACACACAGGCTGCATTAAATCAACTACTCGAGCGCTTTTTAACTAAGCATAAAGCCGCGCATGATAGCTTGCCATATGTAGAGTTTAACCCACCATGGCCCTCTCTTTGCACAGAGACAACAGAAGATAAGAACGAGGACAGCACCTCCAACAAGCTCTTTTGGCACCCGGTTAAGCGAGAGCAATCAGAGCTATTTATATCATTAGAAAAAGGATTAGAGTTTGATTTTCCGAGTGAACTAAATAGCTTTTACGGGAGTTTCTGGTCTAACGGTATTTGTGTGAATTTTGAGGAACTTAAGCTGCAACTTATTCAAATTTGGAATGAGGAAGATGAAGAGCACCTGAAACACAACATTCTCGGCCATTGTTATGCTCGACTCAAAGGCAAACTCCCTTTAAGTTATTTTATTGGCAGCAGCGACTGCGACGAAGTTCTTTCGCTCAGCCACGAAACTGGAGAAGTATTACTGGAACGACCAGGAAAGAAAGCACATCGAGTTCTCGCAGATTCCCTCCCAAAATTTTTGGCCCTTTGCGAACCAAACCTAGAGGACTACGATTAGCGCTAAGAAAAAGATAAGGCCCGAAACTCAAAGTCCTTCACGAAACCGTGACCAATCAAACGCAGGACCTGGATCTGTTTTTCTGCCTGGTGCGATGTCCGAATGTCCCGTGATTTGCTCCGAATTTAGGCTCGGATAAGCAGACATTAAGGCTTGGGTTAGCACTTTAAGCTTTGCATATTGCTCAGGCTCATATTGTTCATCGTCTTGCCCCTCCAATTCAATGCC
Organism: Oleiphilaceae bacterium; assembly: GCA_034110885.1. GTDB lineage: Bacteria > Pseudomonadota > Gammaproteobacteria > Pseudomonadales > Oleiphilaceae > PZPK01. The sequence goes on along the minus strand of JAWUYI010000052.1, from coordinate 9,966 downwards.
TATAGAAAAGTCATTGCAGTTTTCCTGCCCCTCATAACAAGACGCACCGGCATGCCAGGCACGGTCATCGCATGAAACAAACTGCACCAACTCGCCGTCGCGCTTAATTAGGAAGTGAGAAGACACTTCAAGCTCGGAGATCTCTTCGAAATACGGATGCTCTTCAGAAGGAAGGCAATTTTGAAAGAAACGCTCAATACACGTGCCTCCGTATTGACCCGGAGGTAAACTTATATTGTGAATGACAATCAATGACAAGCTTACGCCCCTAGGGCGCACATTATAGTTTGGAGAAGGCACACGCCTGGCAACATCGACCCAGCCATTGCGCAACTTCATACAGGTATCCTTAAACGAAAATAGACTGCGAGCAAGTTATCACACAAAGAGCATGACAGAAACGGCTTAGCGACTATTTAGATCGCAGGTTTGTAATGATCGACTCTAGCGCTCGATCAAAAAGCAAGCCGTCGTTTAATACTTGCAACACACCACGACGCATCTCATGAGCAAGCTCCTGCCGCGTGTGCTCCGCTACTTTAACACCTGCACGATTCACAAAAATATATTTATCTGCTGCTTTTATTACTGCCGCCAACTTACATCGTTCAGTGTTATCACTTTTACTGAATTCGAACCAACATCCAACAACAAAGCGATCAACCTGCTGCATGAACGGGTTGCTGTCGTCTAAGGTTTCGCTGTTTGGGGAGGCAATTGATTCCTCAACCAATACAATCCCTTCCTGCTTCTTGGGTAGCTCCGCATTCGTTGCTTCGAGTAACGCGTTTTTCTCATCTGCCTGCTCACATGCCTCTTGTAACTGCCTAAAATCGTCTTCTAACTCTAAGGTGGAGCGAACAAGGTCGCTCACCGCATCATCTTGTTCCTCTGAACTCATCAATTGGGGCCGCGTAACTTGCGACTGCTTAACATCGACTGCCGTTTCTTGTAGATCAATTTGTTGCTGCAAAGCCTGCAAAGACAAGACATGCTGATCTTCAAGACCTTTTAATATTTGCTTAGTGCGATACTCGTCAAATGAGATCATCTGCAGGCCTTCTCGTAAGCGGCCTACAATGCTAGGAATAAGTTTTAACAATTTGGAGCGCGCTTCTGGCTCACTAGGGTCTGGACACATAGACCAAACGAAATCATCAACAAACTTACAGGTTTCAAACCACTTAACGTGCTCTATACCCTCACGCAAGTGCGTCAATACAAGAACATTACTCCAAGCATCACGTAGCGTTACAACTGCCATATCCGGGACTGCTCGATTACTCAAAGCCTCGTTGATCACGTCTTGAGCTGCTCTTCTCGCGCCTTCTGTAGCAGCACGCCCTTTTTCAGAATCTTTTGTACGCTGCTCAACTAATAAGCCTCGCTTCTGCTCTGTTTTAACGAAGTTAGTAAAATCTGCAAGCAAACCATCAAACATAGAAACATCATCGACAAAGCCTTTAACGATAGTCTCTACAATTTCTTCCAACCTCTCTTTGAAGCGGTCTTTTCGTCCGCCTTTGGGCTCATTCCAACCGATTGCCGCAGAAGCGATTTCATTCAAAAGCTTGCGCGCTGGATGCCCCCCTTTGTTGAAAAAGCTCCGGTCAATAATCGCGACTTTAAGCATTGGAATCTGTAAGCGTGAGATTAAAGCTTTCATTTGCGGCTGCAGTTGACGATCATCCAAGATAAATTCAAAGAGCATTGAAACTAAATTAATGACATCAGAGTCCACTTCACTGTAGGTTTTAGCGTCACTCGCTGATGTTAACTGTGCATCTAACAGTTGATGGAAGTCGATAAGCTGGCTAGAGCTATTTTCCCCAGCCAAGACATTTGAGTTCAGCTGAAAGTTCGACAATACACTTACTAGGTCAGACTGCGTAATATACACGCCGTTTGGCGTTGTTGCCGCATTTGACATAGGTGTTCCCTGAGGGTGAAGCAGTTGACGCAGCACTTCCAAACTCGCAGGGTTCGCCGCTTCTGTTGACTGACTACCTTCTGCTCCAGACTCAGAACCCTTAGGGCTCTGATCAGTGTTCTTGGCTTTCACCTTGGTCTTTAGATCCGGCAAGACACCTAAACTGCGCAACAATTGATTGGTTTCATTATAAACGTCTGGCATATCCGCCAAAATAAAACGTTCAAACAACTTAAAAACAATAAGCTTAGCGGTGATATCTATTTCTAAGCTTGCACATCCGTCAAAGAATCCTTGGCACAGCAACTCAGGTGAAACTGGGATTTGGTTAGCAAGAAGTGTTGTGCTAGCCGCTAGGTGCTGATAGCGTTGTTGTAACTCTTTAAGGGGGTCGGTAGAGTTCCCTCGCAGGCGCTGAACCATACCCTCTAGCGCCACTTCATACTCAAGGTCTTCATCTTTAACTAAGCTCAAGTTCTCGACTGCCGCATCCGAATTTGAATTCTCGGTAGCGGGGGGCTTAGATCTTCCGAAGTCGTTAAACGAGCGAATCACCGCACTCAAAGTCGATAAGGCAATTGCTTTCTTCTGCATTCGAAGTTCGCGCATAGCTTCAAAGTACATGGCCTGCTCGCCATTAGAGCCAGCCTTGTCTGCCATTGCAAACAAAGCATCGTCGGCATTATCAAACAAGTTCCGCAATAAGTCCCGAACACGCCCTTTACTCATATCTCTTAATTTGAGCAAAGCCGGTGCTAATGGTTTTGCACCCTGTCCCGTGGGCGCTTTTACACCGTGTATACCCACTATCTTTGCGCTACTCATGCTGACTCCAATTCATAAATCCATATAACAACTGTAGAGAACAAAACCTCTCATGTCGCCATTATTTTAACTATTTTTTGCATTATATGGCGTCAATTTATTATCGTTTGTCACGTTTTGTTGCAAAGCGACATGGGTCACACAAGAATATGGAAATAGAGTTAACGACAACTCTTGTCGCTTCCGGCCGGAATTGGGATTAGCCGTTTTCTGAGATTATAGTATGGCATTGAATTTTTGATTGAAATACTACGAACATTAAGAGCTCTGGGCATAACCAAAGCAGGGAAATGCTGCGCAAAAACTCGGCTGCGTAGCGTAACTGCTTAGTATAAAAACCCTAACCCATCCAAGATCATTATAAGCTGCGCTTTGGGTTTACATTGAAATCCTTGCAGCACAGTAACTTGAAGGTGATCTTACTCCTTCAAGTACCAACCCCAAGGTTCTTCACTGACGTATTCAGTAATTTGTTTTGTTTCTAAGTAATTGTTAAGCCCCCAACGACCTAACTCACGCCCTATGCCTGAGTGCTTGTAGCCGCCCCAAGGCGCCTCGACAAAAGTAGGCTGCGAACAATTTACCCAAACGATACCTGCTCTAAAGGCATTCGCTACGCGAGCGCATCGAACTTTGTCAGCAGACATTACCGCAGCACCCAAACCAAACCGAGTATTATTTGCAAGCTCAATCGCTTCTTCTTCGCTATGAAAGCGTTTGACGGCAAGCACCGGCCCGAACACTTCTTCAGACCAAATAGGGTTGCTTGTTTTTGGCTCCATGAAAATAGTTGGCTTCACAAAGTAGCCTTTATCTAGTGCTGCAGCTCCGCCGCAAAGCATCTCTGCTTCAGAGCCCTTTGCCTCATCAATAAAGCGCAGAACCTTTTCATACTGGCCTTTACTAACTAGCGGGCCGAGCAACACGCCTTCGTCCATTCCATTTCCAATCTTGATCTTCTCGGCTTCTTCAACCAAGCGAGACATAAGCTTATCAGCAATGGAATGTTGAACAATCAGTCGCGAAGTCGCACTGCATACTTCGCCCTGATTCCAAAAAATACCGAAGAGGATCCACTCGACGGCTGCGTCGATGTCGGCATCATCAAATACTATAAATGCGGACTTTCCACCGAGCTCAAGACTAACGCTTTTGATGTCTTGCGCTGCAGCGGCCATGATTTTTCCACCCGTCGGCACACTACCTGTAAACGCCAGTTTCGAAATATCCGGATGCGATGACAGGGGCGCGCCCGCTGCATGGCCAAGACCAGTAACGATATTGAGTACGCCTGGTGGCAGCCCCACTTCATCGGCATAAGTGCCAAACTCTAGCGCGGTCAGCGGCGTTAACTCAGACGGTTTCAATACCATAGTTGAGCCTGCAGCGATTGCGGGCGCAATCTTCCAGGCAGCCATCAACATAGGAAAATTCCAAGGTATAATGCCGCCGGCTACGCCAATAGGTTCACGCCTTACACGACAACGAAATCCGTCATGCGGAAGCGCGATTATTTCCTCATTATTTGTATCTAGCTCTAGAGCAAGCTCTGCATAGTAACGAAAGCACCCAGCGGTATCTTCAATATCCCAGACAGCCTCAGGCAGTGGCTTACCATTGTCAGCCACTTCCATTTCCGCTAACTTTTGAGTATCCCTCTCAATACCGTCTGCAATCCCGTTGAGATACTCAGCGCGTTGCGCTCCAGAACCGTTGCGCCATGCCTTTGATTCAAACGCTCGTTTTGCTGACGCGACGGCATTATTGATGTCCTGTTCACCGCCTGCAGGCGCTTGATGAATAACTGCTTCGGTCGCAGGGTTTATCACCTCAAAGCTTTGCCCTTCGTCAGGGCTTACCCACTCGCCATTGATATATAGATGATCTTTCATTGAAGGCTCCTTTTGTATTCACCCTGACTTTTATTGTTGTCCCGACTTCGCCAAGCCTTTCTTTTCAAGCGCTCTCGCAACAAATAAAAGTATGAGAGAAAAGGCAATAATGATGGTTGAAATTGCATTCACCTCGGGCGTGATGCCGCGCCGAATCGATGAAAAAATATAGATAGGCAAGGTAGTTTCTGAGCCCGCGACAAAAAACGCGATAATAAAGTCATCAAAACTAAAGGTGAACGCCAACAAAAAACCAGAGATAACACCCGGAAAGATGTAAGGCAGAATCACGCGGAAAAATGTCTGTCGCGGTGTAGCGTATAAATCGTAAGACGCCTCTACTAATCGCTGATCCATTGACTCAAGGCGTGTCCGAACAATAATGATCACTAGTGCCATGGTAAATAAGCTGTGTGCGGCGACCACGCTGAAATAACCCATTTTTAGTTTAGGAGCATCGCTTGTTGGCCATACCGATGCGATCCAAGGGTTAATGATGTCAAAAGCGCTTACTAGAGCAGAAAGCGTTGCGATACCAATAACGATACCTGGGACAATAATCGCCGCATAGGTTAATGCGTCGTACACCATACGCATTGGACCGCGCATAGAGTTAAGCGCAAGAACAGCAAGGGTTCCAAACACCGTCGCAATAATCGCGGATACAAACGCGATGCGAAGGCTATTAAACAGCGCTTCCATCATGAACGGATTTTCGAGCACTTTGCCAAACCAAGATATACCGCAGCATTCGAACGAAGTTGCATGCTTTGACAAGGTAAACGAAAACACAACGACAATGAGAATAGGTGTATACAAAAACAGATAAACAAGAGTGGAATAGGCGCGTAACATTTTAATACTTCCTTACATTGCCGAGAGGGCTTGTTTGTCGTGGAAACGACCAACTAACTTCAGATAGACGCCGATAGTAATAAGCATTAATACGACAAGCGACATAGCGATTGCCGCGCCAAACGGCCAATTTCGTGACTGCAAGAACAGATCGACGAGTGCGTTACCGACAAAGAATACTTTACCGCCACCGAGAATGGCCGGGATTAGAAACTCTCCCATCAACAAGATAAACACCAGCATTGATCCGGTGATAATGCCGGGCAATGACAGCGGAATAGTCACCCGAAAGAAGGTCGCTATTTTTCCTGCGCCTAAGTCATGCGAAGCTTCTAACAAGCGCTTATCTAAGCGCTCTAGCGTCACATAAATCGGAAACACCATTAAGGGAAGGTAGCCGTATATAATGCCCACCGTGATCGCTCCTGGCGTATTCAGCATGCGCATATAGTCAAAGCCTAAAAATTCTAAAAATGAGGGTAAACCCTTACCTCCCAATATATAAATCCAGGCGTAGGTGCGAATAAGAAAGCTTGTCCAGAATGGAATGATCACCAAGGTCAACAAAAATGATTTCCAGCGCGAAGTATGAATCGCAAGAAAATACGCCAGAGGATAAGCGATAATTAAACACCCGAACGTGCCAAGCGGCGCAAGCGTAAGTGTGTTTTTGAACGCTGCCCAACGCGCACCTAAATTACCATAATGCTCTAACGTGAACGCTGGAACAAAACCGCCCGCGGGCCCTCGCTCGCCTACACTAAAAACGACAATAGCCGCAATGGGCAGAAGTAAAAGTATTACAAACCAAAGGGTGGCCGGAAGCAGCATCAAAAAACGGGTCATACGACTTCCCCCTATCAAATTGATACTGCTCATACTTCAGCTCCCCTTAAATGATTTGATGACTAGTTAAGCAGACTTAAACCGCGCCATAAGTTCTGCACGATTTGGATCAACCAGTGTTGCTGCTGCGCCAAACTCCAAAGCATTCAGCAGTTCAGCCGCTGGGTACATAATTGGATCTTTCAACATCTCTGGCGGCAACAAGGCATCAACACGATTGTCTCCACTGGGGTAACCGTGGGCCAAAACTTCACGCTCATTCACTTTTGGATCGAGCAGATAGTTAATCAAGGCGTAGGCTGCTTCTTTATTTTCTGCGCTCTTAGGAATTGCAAAGAAGTCGCTCCAAAGCTCCCCTCCCTCTTTACCTAGAATATATTGCATCTCAGGCATATCACGATGAAGCTGTGAACCGTCGCCAGTCCAGCACATAGACATCCACGCATCCCCGTTACGAAGCGCTGGCTGGTAGTCAGAAGTGATGGCATATAGGTGAGGCTTACAGTCGATAAGTAGCTTCTCGGCATCGGCCAGCTCTTTCTCGTCGACAGAATTGAAACTATAGCCAAATGATTTCAGCGCATTACCGATCGTGGTCAACTGATAGTCGTGAACGATAGTTCCGCCTGAACCGTAGCCTTGGGTCACATCAAAAAACTCTTTCCAGCTAGTCATCGCCTTGATGCGTTTGCTGTTGAATACAATCCCCGTAGTACCCCAGTTTTTAGGAACAGCGTAGACCTTGCCATCAACGATGCCCGGCTCCATAAAACGCTTCTCGTAGGAATCCGCCTTGAAGTTAGGAATCTTGCTTAGGTCTAGTGGTTCGATCAAATCTAGGTCGGTATAAGTGGTGATCGTGTAGTTTGTTGGTACAAATACATCCCAACCACTTCCACCAGCTTGCAGCTTCGCGAGCATTTCTTCGTTCGAACCAAACACGTTCACCTGAACACTTGCGCCGGTAGCTTTTGCGAAGGCATCAAAGTTCATGGTGTCGTGATAGTTTGGCCATGTTGCCAAGCTCACCCGATCACCAATATTTTTTGCTGCCGCATGAGCCGTGCCACTCAACAGACCAGAACCTATACCCATACCGCTCGCCATTACTGCTGTTGCGAAACCTAGTCCAGTACGGTTCAAGAAGTCTCGACGAGAAATAGAGCCTTTTCGAAGCCGCTCTAATTCTTTTGCAAAGGTCTTTCTATCGATATCTTTCATTGTTTTCTCCATCAGGATAGTTTGTGACGTTATTTTATTTTTATATTGCTTACTGCCAGATTAAGCTCGTCTGCTTAAAATACCTGTCAACTCTAGGCGCACCCTAAAAGCCTTATCACTTAAGCGGTAATACACGAGCATGATCAGGAGACCAGTGCAGGGCCACTTTGTCGCCACGAGCGAAACGCCCGAGGCCTTCTCCTGAGGTTAAACACCTTGCTGTTAACGCTCCATGAGCGTTGGACTGAATCTGATATTCAGTCAAATTCCCTAGAAATATTTGATCTGTCACTTCTGCAACAAATGGATTATTTCCGTTTAATGGAGCGAGACGCACTTGATCCGGCCTTAACGAAACGCAACATTCGTCTCCAACCGCCAGCGTTGCTGAAGTAGGACAGCTTGAAGCTTCTATCTCAGCGCCCGTATTTGCCTTCACAATAATTTGACTGTTTTCTTTACGAAGAACCTCACCATAGATGAGGTTCGCCTCACCAATAAAGTCAGCCACGTATGCACTTGCTGGGTTGTTGTAAAGTTCGCGAGGACTCGCTACCTGAATGATGCGCCCATCATGCATTACACTAACCTTGTCAGACAGGGACAGCGCCTCCTCTTGGTCATGTGTCACCATGACAAAGGTAATACCGACTTCTCGCTGCAGCCTTAACAACTCTGTCTGCATTTCTTTACGCAACTTTCTATCAAGCGCTGCCAGAGGCTCATCAAGTAAAAGTACCGTAGGCTTATTGACTAGGGCTCGCGCTAAGGCGATGCGCTGCTGTTGCCCACCTGAAAGCTCGAAGGTTCTGCGTTTTTTGAAGCTGGACATACGAACCATATCCAAGGCTTCATCAACCATAAGGTTCATTTCAGCTTTTGTTAATTTTGGATCTTGGTAAACTAAGCCATAGCCAACGTTTTCAGCCACATTCAAATGAGGAAAAAGAGCATAGTGCTGAAACACCATATTGACAGGCCGCTTGTACGCAGGAATGCCATTCATGTTTTGACCAGCAATGAACACATCTCCGACGGTTGGCTGTTCAAAACCTGCAATCATTCTTAAGGTCGTTGTCTTACCGCAACCTGACGCACCTAGAAAAGAGTGAAACTCCCCCTTTTCCACTTTCAAATTGATATCTTGAACAGCTTTGAGCGCACCAAAGGATTTCTCAACCCCTCTAAACTCTATATCTAGCTCAGCCATGAACTACCCCTCTACCTGACTACGCGTTCGTTATTTTTATCCGCTCGGTTTGTATTTTTACAGTTTAATCGTATCTTGCACTTGCATAACATATACCCTTAGGGATAAATTTGAGCTGCTTTCTGAGAGACATACCCCTAGAGGGGTATATGCAAAATTAACCACTAACAAAAGCACTGTACTTTGAATCCTTCATCACAAAAACTTGAGCTTCCAACTAATTTCTCAGAGTGGACGAAGCATATAAGCAAGGTCTTTTTAGGCGCAGCGGACTGCAACAAAGCACAAGAACTCATTAACCTACTGTCTAAATTTATAGGTTTTGATCATTGTGTCATGTTTGCCTATCGCGGCCTAAGCGCGCCTGTCTGCCTATTCGACACCTTTGACCAAGAACAGCGAAAAGGCTTTGTAACCGATTATCAAGCCGGCCCTTATCATTTAGACCCGTTTTATAAGGCTAGTTTTGACGGGATCGCACCAGGTGTATACGGCATTCGCGAACTCGCACCAGACCATTTCTTTTTGAGTGAGTACTACCTTTCATATTACCGAAATATGGGACTCGCAGATGAAATAGGCTTATTCTCGGCTGCGCCCGAAGGAGCTCGCCTTGTTATCTCGTTGATGAGAGATGGGCCAAACAAACGGTTCAGCCCTAACGAGAAAAATGATCTGCAGAGCATATTTTCTATTGTCGAAACCTTTGCGTCTAATTTTTGGGAATACAGTTTCTCTGGATCTCACAGCGATAAAGAGAAACGTCCCGACGACACTCTTAATAAAAAGCTAGAGCTTAGTTTTCAAAACTTTGGGGGGGAGCTTCTCACACGGCGCGAGCAGCAAATTGCTCAATTATTGTTGCGCGGCCATTCAAGCGCATCAATATCAAAAGAGCTATCCATTAGCCTTGGCACTGTTAAGATCCATAGAAAAAACATCTATTCAAAGCTTGGCATTTCCTCGCACTCCGATTTATTTACACTGTTTCTTAGTTCACTAACACAGCCTCTAGAAACGAGCGAATGAGCTTTTTGTTGACCAGACATCTAGGCTTAGTTACACAAAAAATGCAGCAAGAGTATCTCGAAAAAAGGATTCAGATCTCAGGCTTCCTGATAAATCTAATCTACCCACAAAAGCAATTAACACAGTAGGCTCTATCTATGGAACTTCTATCCACTATC
>JAWUYI010000051.1:0-19717 GCA_034110885.1 Oleiphilaceae bacterium | reverse complement strand
TTACCGTCAACGTCAATCAATAATGACACTCCAACAATCGAAGCGCGATACGCAGTTAATACGGAGCCCAACGAAAGTCGAATGAAAAACTACTCCATATCTGAGCTGTCGAGCGAATTCGTCATCACAACGCGGACAATGCGCTTCTATGAAACGGTAGGCCTACTGCAACCCGAAAGAGATGGGCAAACAAGAATTTATTCAGAAGCAGATAGGGTTCGGCTCAAGCTAATTCTGCGCGGCAAACGCTTGGGGCTCTCGCTCTCGGAATCAAAAGAGCTTATCGAGATGTACTCACCTAGCGGAAGTAATCGCCTTCAGCTAGAGCGCTTGATCGAAAAAATAAGAGAGCGAAAACAATCGCTCGCGCAACAGTTAATTGATATTCGCGCGATGGAAAACGAATTAGACGGTGCAGAAGAAAGATGCTTAGAGGCACTTAACACGCTCAAGCAATGATCAATCATCACCATATAACAATGACACTCGCGCAGGCCTTGCGCAAAAACAGAGGTAGATCCAATGAGTATCGCATCCATGCAAAGCCTGAACTTTAACCTCGGGGAAACCATCGACATACTTCGAGACCAAGTAGCGGGATTTGTTTCTAACGAAATCAGCCCGATTGCAGCAAAGACGGACTTAGACAACGAATTTCCAAACGCCTTGTGGCCAAAACTTGGCAGCATGGGTCTCTTAGGTATGACCGTCTCAGAAGAATATGGCGGCGCCGACATGGGTTACCTTGCTCACACTATCGCAATGGAAGAAATAAGCCGTGGAAGCGCTTCAATTGGACTCAGTTATGGCGCCCACTCCAACCTATGTGTGAACCAGATTTACCGCAATGGCAACGCAGCTCAGCGGCAAAAATATCTGCCAGGCTTAGTATCGGGCGAACACATCGGCGCACTTGCGATGAGTGAACCTAATGCAGGCAGTGACGTCGTTAGCATGAAGCTGAGCGCTGAATTCAAGGGCGACCATTATGTCTTAAATGGCACAAAAATGTGGATCACAAACGGGCCTGACGCCCACACGTATGTAATCTATGCCAAAACCGACGCGAGTAAAAATGCACACGGCATTACGGCTTTTATTGTAGAGCGTGACTGGAAGGGGTTCTCACGATCACCCAAGCTAGACAAGTTAGGCATGCGTGGCTCGAACACCTGTGAGCTCGTTTTTGTAGATGTTGAAGTTCCTGTCGAAAATGTACTAGGAGAGGTAAACAAGGGCGTTAAGGTTCTAATGAGCGGTCTTGATTATGAGCGAGTGGTACTTAGTGGCGGCTCAACAGGTATTATGCAAGCCTGCATGGATGTTGTGGTGCCTTACATTCACGAACGAACCCAGTTTGGACAATCGATTGGCGAATTCCAGCTCATACAAGGCAAAGTTGCTGACATGTACACAACGCTCAATGCGTGCAGGGCTTACCTTTATACCGTCGCTCAATCATGTGATCGCGGGGAAGCCACACGAAAAGATGCCGCTGGCGTCATTCTCTACTGCGCCGAAGCGGCAACCAAAATGGCATTAGACGCAATCCAGATACTTGGCGGAAATGGCTACATTAACGACTATCCTACTGGTCGCTTATTGCGTGATGCAAAATTATACGAAATTGGTGCTGGAACCTCCGAGATCCGACGAATGCTTATCGGTCGTGAACTTTTCATGGAAACGCGATAAGCGCACGGAGACTAGACCACCATGCCAATCCTTAATACTTCCGTCGATACGGGCTCGCAAGAATATTCAGATCGCGAGCGGACTATGCAAGCTCTTATCAAAGACTTGCGGAGCAAGCTAACTAGTAATGCGAACTTGAGTAACGAGAAGCTCATCGAGCGACACCGTGCCAAAGGCAAGTTGCTTCCTAGAGAAAGGCTCGCACACTTGCTCGACCCTGGGACGCCGTTTCTCGAGCTATCAGCTCTCGCGGCGCATGAGGTCTACGATGATAACCTACCAGCAGCAGGCGCAATTAGTGGTATTGGTCGAATCAATGGCACCGAGTGTATGGTCATTGTGAATGACTCAACCATTAAGGGAGGCACCTACTACCCTTTGTCCGTTAAAAAGCACCTAAGAGCACTAACGATTGCCGAAGAAAACCGCCTGCCTTGTGTGTACCTAGTCGATTCAGGCGGCGCGAACCTTCCAAATCAAGATGAGGTGTTTCCAGATGAGGACGACTTTGGAAACATCTTTTATCGACAAGCCAACATGTCAGCAAAAGGCATTCCTCAAATAGCGGTCGTTTTAGGCCTTTGCACAGCTGGCGGTGCCTATGTACCCGCGATGGCGGACGAAAGCATAATGGTGCGTGAGCACAGCACGATATTTTTGGCTGGCCCACCACTAGTAAAAGCAGCAACCGGCGAAGAAGTGAGCGCTGAGGCGCTAGGTGGCGCCGACGTTCACTGCAAGGTCTCAGGCGTTGCGGATCACTATGCTGAAAGCGAAGCGCATGCCCTCCAGATAGCGCGAGAGTGTGTCGCACATCTGAATTGGGAGAAAGCCAACCCGATAAAGCGCATTGAGCCTTTGGCGCCGCGCTATCCAGCCGAAGAAATTGGCGGGATTGTACCAAGCGATCTAAAAACGCCCTACGACGTGCGTGAAGTGATTGCTCGAATTGTAGACGACTCGGTATTTCAAGAGTTCAAGCAGTACTTTGGCGAAACCTTGGTATGTGGCTTTGCTCATATAGACGGCTACCCTATTGGAATCGTCGCAAACAACGGCATCCTGTTTTCCGAATCAGCCCAAAAAGGCGCGCACTTTATTGAGTTATGCTGTCAGCGTAAAATTCCATTATTGTTCTTACAAAACATTACGTGCTTTATGGTCGGTAAAGCGTATGAGGAAGGTGGAATAGCCAAGCACGGTGCAAAAATGGTAATGGCTGTTGCCTGCGCGAAGGTTCCAAAGTTCACCGTAATCATTGGCGGCAGTTTCGGCGCGGGAAATTACGGCATGTGCGGACGCGCTTATCATCCGAGGTTTCTTTGGATGTGGCCCAATGCGCGCATCTCTGTAATGGGGGGCGAGCAAGCCGCAGGCGTTCTCGCTCAGGTGAAAAAAGACAGCATGGCCAAACGAGGCTTACCGTGGACAGACGAAGACGAAGTAAACCTTAAGCAGCCTATTATCGAGCAATTTGAAACACAGTCGCACCCGTACTACGCCACAGCGCGACTTTGGGATGATGGCATTATCGAACCAAGTGACACAAGGCGTGTTTTAGCCTGTGCACTATCTGCCTCGATGGGTGCCGAGATTGAAGATACACACTTCGGCGTCTTTCGGATGTAGTTTTGAATGTAGCTTCGATAACCGCTATAGCCCAGTCTGTCGCTGTAGCAACAAAATAAATTATTACTCCGCAATTTTATGGATCAAACATTATGAGCGACAGCACGCAAAAAAATCGGCAACCTTCTTTGCTCGAGATGAATGACTCGGTCGCCTACATCACCTTGTGTCGCCCAGAAAAACACAACGCCTTTGACGATACTGTCATCAAGTCTTTGATTGACCAACTGGAACAGGTTCGAACCAATCCGGCAATGCGTGTATTGGTTCTGCAATCACAAGGTAAAAGTTTTAGCGCGGGTGGCGACCTTGCATGGATGAAACGAATGGCCGACTTGAGCTACGACGACAACATCAAAGACGCCCAGCAACTCGCTCTTCTAATGCAAAGGCTTAATGACTTACCCATCCCTAGTATTGCGAAGGTACAAGGTTCAGCCTTTGGTGGAGCAGTCGGGTTAATATCCTGTTGCGACATTGCCATTGCTAGTGAGCGCGCCAAATTTTGCCTCAGCGAAGTCAAGCTAGGCCTAGCCCCCGCAACAATAAGCCCGTATGTAATAGATGCCATTGGCGCCAGACGATGCCGCCAACTTTTTTTGACTGCCGAGGTGTTTAATGCCCAGCAAGCGAAAAGCTGGAATCTTGTGCACGACTGCTGCGAAGTTGAAGAATTAGACGCTGTCGTTGACGCCTGTGTTCAACAAATACTAGGAAACGGCCCCCAAGCTTGCCGTGCTTCAAAGCAACTTATCGCTGACATAGCGCGTGGTCACGACGATCTGTTTCAACAAACTGCAGAATTAATTGCGAGCCTCCGTGTATCAACCGAAGGGCAAGAAGGGCTAAGTGCTTTCTTTGAAAAGCGAAAACCCAACTGGCACCCTGAACACAGTGAATAGATCTCTGAAATCTAATACAGTTGAGCAGACGCCAATATAGGTTAATACAAGCAATATAAGTTAATCCAAGCTAATACGAATCAAGGTATCGAATATGTCAGACCAAGTAAGAATCGTTGAAGTGGGTCCCCGTGATGGACTGCAAAACGAAAAAAGCATCTTGGAGCTAAGAGATAAAATCGCGCTAGTCAATGCGCTCAGCAAGACAGGTCTGCGTGACATTGAAACCGGTAGTTTTGTGTCCCCTAAATGGGTGCCTCAAATGGCCAATAGCGGCGAGGCTTTCAAAGGCATCACAAAGAACCCCAGTGTCCGTTACAGCGCCTTAACCCCCAACCTAAAGGGTTACGAACTGGCTAGAGACGCTGGCGCTGATGAAGTCGCGATCTTTGCCGCCGCCTCGGAAGGTTTTAGCCAGAAAAACATTAATTGCAGCATATCCGAAAGTATCGAGCGCTTTAAAGGCATTACCGAGCAAGCGAAGCGAGATCAAATCCCCGTTCGGGGTTATTTAAGTTGTATTTTTGCGTGCCCATATGATGGCGCAACCCCCATTGAAGTCGTCATCGACGCGTGCGAAAAGCTATTCGAAATCGGCTGCTACGAAGTTTCCTTGGGTGATACCACGGGTGTGGGCACCGCCTATGAGACTAAAACTTTGATGCAGCACTTAACACCGCGCTTCGATACCGCCCGCCTTGCCCTGCACTTTCATGACACTTATGGCCAGGCCCTTGCCAACGTGTACGCAGGACTCGAAGCAGGAGTACGCAACTTTGACGCCTCTGTTGCAGGGTTAGGCGGTTGCCCCTACGCTAAAGGCGCTAGCGGCAACCTCGCAACTGAAGACCTTGTGTACTTGTTAGACCGCAGCGGATTGCAGCATGGTGTAGATCTTGAGGCGCTCATCGACGCAGGTAATGAAATTTGCACAACCTTAGGAAGAAGAAACCTTTCGGCTGTGGCGAGAGCAAGATCAAGCAGTTAGACAGCAAACACTTATAACTTATATAAAAGACCAACCCTATGACAAACCCTCTGTGGAAACCAAGCCAAAGCCGGATTCAATCGACCAGCATGCACCGCTTTATGCAGGCAATTGGCGAAACAGTTAAGGACGATGTTTCCACCTACTCAGCCCTGCATGCTTGGTCGGTTAGCAAGAACGAAGACTTCTGGAAAAGCGTTTGGGATTTCTTTTCGGTCATTGGCTCGCAAGGGCAAACGATCGTTCAAGACAAACACCTGATGCCTGGTGCAAAGTGGTTTCCAGAAGCTCAACTTAATTTTGCTCAGAACCTGCTAAAACATTGCTCAAGTAGAGCCCATGAAACGGCCATCACGCAGTACTCTGAAGACGGGTTTGTCGAGAAGGTTAGCTATGAAGAGCTATACCGAAACGTTGCTTTGGTCGCCGACCGTTTAAAACAAGCAGGGCTTGAACCAGGCGATCGTGTTGCTGCCGTAAGCACCAATACAAAGCATGCTGTGATCGCAATGCTGGCAACAACGTCGTTAGGCGCAGTTTGGTCATCTTGTTCGCCAGACTTCGGTGAACAAGGCATCCTAGATCGCTTCGAACAAATAAAGCCTAAGGTGCTAATCGCCTGCACAGACTACCAGTATGCTGGTAAAGCCATATGCTGCCGAGACAAAATCGACAAGGTTTCAAACGCGCTTGAGAGCTTGGTGCTACGGATCGATTTCAAGCCCCTACTCTGCACTGACGCTAACAAGCAATCTGACGCTCCCCAAACATACGCTGAGCGAGACCTAAAGCATAACGCCCTGCACTTTGAGTCTGTTTATTGGGACGACATCGTCAACGCGGACCGCATACCAGAACCCTTAGAATTCAAAGCGATGGGGTTCAACGACCCTCTGTATATTTTGTATTCCTCAGGCACCACCGGAAAGCCGAAATGCATCGTGCATGGCATTGGCGGAACCTTACTCCAGCATCTGAAAGAACTCGGCCTCCATACCAACGTAGCCGAAGGCTCCCGCGTGTTCTATTTCACCACCTGCGGTTGGATGATGTGGAACTGGCTAGTATCGACACTGGCTCTAGGTGGCTCTTTACACTTGTTCGATGGCTCACCTTTTCATGCGTCAAAAAGCATTCTGTTTGACATGGCCGAGACGGAAAACGTCGACGTGTTTGGCGCGAGCGCTAAATATTATGCAGCGTGCGAAAAGTATGGCCTAAAACCCATCATCACCCACAAGCTGGATAGCTTACAGTCGCTCTTATCGACAGGCTCACCTTTAAGCCACGAGAGTTTTGAATACTTGTATCGCAACGTCAAAGCCGACGTATGTGTTTCTAGCATCTCTGGAGGCACCGACATCGTCTCGTGCTTTGCATTGGGAAATCCTGTACTTCCTGTTTATACCGGAGAGTTGCAGTGCGCAGGCCTAGGTATGGAACTCGCCTTCGCTGACGACGACGGTCAAGCAATGCAGCATGGTAAAGGTGAATTGGTCTGTCTAAGCAGCTTTCCTTCAATGCCGATTTATTTCTGGAATGATCAAGACGGAACTCGCTACCACGACGCCTACTTTTCTCGCTTCAAAAACACGTGGGCACATGGCGACTTTGGCGAATACTGCCAACATTCACTTGAAGACGGCAGCATTCAAAGCGGCGTTGTCATACATGGGCGCTCTGATGCAGTTCTGAATCCAAATGGCGTTAGAATCGGTACAGCAGAAATATACCGTCAGGTTGAACGCGTCGAAGACGTATTCGAGTCGATTGTTGTCGGTCAAGAATGGGAGAATGACATTCGTGTTGTCCTTTTCGTTCGCTTGCAGCCCGGCGCAGTTCTTAATGATGCTCTGCGAGAGCAAATAAAAATTACAATTAGGGAGAATACGTCTCCACGCCACGTCCCTGCAAAAATTATCGAAGTCCTCGATATCCCTCGCACCCGCAGTGGCAAAATTGTAGAGTTAGCAGTGCGCAATGTGATTCATGGGCTGCCAGTTAAGAACACTGAGGCCTTGGCTAACCCAGAAGCACTTACTTTGTTCGAGAACCTAAGTGAACTTAGCCAATAGCTATCCATAAGGGGCAAAAGCATGACGACCTATCAAAGAACAAGCTCACCCTACAAAATTAGGCTTTTGGTCGTTCTTTGCTGTGCTGCTTTGCACGCATCGCTTACCTCAGCTCAAGTCAGCGATCAGATCGAACCAGAGCAAACAAGCACAACACAACTCCAAACGGTCAAGGCCCTGGAAAGCCAAAAAGAAATGGTTGTTTCTGCAAATCCTCTGGCCACAGCCGCCGGGTTAAAAGCATTGGCTCAAGGAGGAAATGCCATTGATGCCATGGTGGCCATTCAAACCGTACTAGGTTTAGTCGAACCACAATCATCAGGATTGGGTGGCGGCGCCTTTGCTGTATTCTATGATGCTAAGACCAGTACTGTTACCACCTTTGATGGTCGTGAAACAGCGCCCCTAGCCGCAAAAAACACACTTTTTCTAAAGCACGACCAAACACCCATGCAGTTTTTTGATGCGGTTGTTGGTGGCCGCTCAGTCGGCACACCCGGAACCGTAGCACTGCTTGGCAAGATGCATAAACGTTATGGCGGGTTGCCTTGGGCAGACCTTTTAAGCGACGCCATCAAACTGGCTGAGGGTGGCTTCACAGTTAGCCCGCGAATGGCTGAAGCAATCGCAAAAGACCAAGCCCGACTCGCAACTGACCCAGACTCGCGGGACTACTTTCTTCCTGATGGCCAAGCGCTAACAACTGGACAGACCTTGAGAAACCCAGAATATGCGCGTTCGTTAACGTATATTGCAAAGCATGGCGCAAACTCATTTTATTCCGCTGACTTCGCAAAGCCGATCACCGAAAAGGTACGTAACAGCCCCAATCCTGGCGTATTAAGCCTTGACGATTTTAAAGCGTATCGTGTGATAGAAAGGTTACCAAACTGCGCTAACTATCGCGCTTATAGGGTGTGCGGAATGGGACCGCCAAGCTCCGGTGCGATTGCCATCAATCAAATATTAGGCATGCTGGCAAACACTAACTTTGAAACACTAGAAGCCGAATCACCAGAAGCGTGGCATCTTATTTCCGAAGCCACGCGATTAGCATTTGCAGATCGCGGCCGTTATGTCGCGGACACTGATTTTGTTGATATGCCAGAATGGCTGCTAAACCCTAATTACCTGAAGCAGCGCAGCAAACTTATTTCGTCCGATACCCCATCCGAAACGGTTGAGGCCGGCCTATTCAGGAAAGCCGCCCGAACTGCTTATATGGACTACTCCAGCGGCGTAGAATTATCCCAACCGTCTACGACCCATTTTGTGGTAGCCGATCGAGAGGGCAGTGTTTTGTCTGTAACGAGTACGATAGAAAATGGCTTTGGGTCACGAGTTATGGCACGAGGCTTTCTTCTCAATAACGAACTCACTGACTTTTCGTTTTCTTATAAAGACGATAAGGGCCTGATTGCCAATCGAGTTGAGCCTGGAAAACGGCCTAGATCTTCGATGGCACCTACGATCGTACTAAAAGACAATGCACCCTATATGGCGATCGGCTCACCTGGCGGCTCTAGAATTATCACCTATGTAGCCAATGCTTTAATTAGAACTTTAGACTGGGGATACTCACCCTTGGATGCCGTCACCGCGCCCCATCTTAGCAATCGCTTTGGCACAATGGACATAGAAACAGGACTGTCTCACTCACCGTTAGACGAGGCACTCAGAAAAATGGGGTATTCAGTTTCCGAACGCGACCTCAACTCCGGCCTGCACCTTATAAAAATTGAGAATGGACAATTATCCGGCGCTGCTGACCCAAGACGCGAAGGCGCTGTTGCAGGGCATTGATACTCATTAGATACGCAGCATACCTTCGTATATGAGTAGTTTTGGGTGAAGATTCAACGCTCATGCAGAGGCAGCTTGTTGAACGGGTCGTGTGAACCCCTAAGCAGGCTAAGCCCACAGAAGCTATTCGTTTTTACGTCCCGCCAAAGCAGACATTTCTATTTTCTGTTCATGAATCAATCATCGTCTTGCATAGGTATTGAATACTTACCTGAGGCAAGACCCGACAGCCTCTCTGCGATATTTGATTCTTCTAGACTTGATAAGATTATTGATTGATCGGCTGGGTAAAAATTGTACTCATCTTTGGCGCCATCAAATTTTACTTTCCCCAGAATTCGTCCATTACTATTGATGCAATCAAGTTCTTGTTGAATTGGCCAGAACAGCACCATCTGGAACCTCCATCTTAACCATATCGTTTAATGAATGATAATTGCAGAGAAGTCTCAACTCTGCCAAGCAATATGCTTGCTTAATTTCTTGCCCTCCCCGGTTTAAAAATATCCACTTTTGAAAGATGAATGATTTATAACACTTCGAAAGGTGCTAGGTGTCGAACAGCTGGCTCGCTGAAACCAGAGCAACTGCCTTGTCTCCGAGCGGTGGGGCGCACAACGCATAGGTTTGCCCCTCTAACTCGAACTGGAGCTTCCATGCATGCAACAAGCACCGGGGCGCAGACGATCCGCCATACCGGGCATCGCCAATGATCGGGCTTCCTAAAGACTTACACGCTACCCGCAATTGATGGGTTTTACCTGTTTCGGGGCGCAGTAAGAACGCCCAAAGTGCTTGCTTTTCATGATCAAGACGCTTTGCAACAAAGCGCGTAATTGCTGGGTTCTTGTATGTTCTCATCAACTTATAACTTCCGCCCCGCGCCTTCTCCAAATCGCCGCTCACTAGTCCTTGTTTTTTCTTAGGGCGTTTATCAGATAGCGCGAGGTATTCTTTGCGTATGCGCTTTGCTTCGAAAAGCGTTGAAAGCTGACGATTCACATCGGAGCTCTTAGCAAATAGTAAGCATCCAGAGGTTACTCGGTCGAGTCGATGAACGGGGAACAAAGAAGCGTTGTTTAAAGCCTCACGAACTTCTTCGACAATGCCTTTGTGCTCATCCTCACTATGAAAACATTGATCAGCAGGCTTGTTTATTAAAATCAATCTTTCGTCTTCGAACACTACATCCATATCTGAACCCTGTCTGACTCTACTATTCGTTATTGCGATTCACTGTAATCTGGCAACAGCGGCACAAGCTGAAATTTAATACTTGGTACTTTAATAGTTTTGGAACGTAGCTTATCCGTTAAGACCGTGTATACATCTCGCGTTATATTGGTCAGACCGTAAGTAAACGGTGCCTTAACGATCCCTGTGCCGAAGTCGAAGGCTGTGAGCCAGCGTTTTTCATTGGAATATAAATTTGCATACGTTGCGATCATTGCGGCAACCGAACGCGAAAGGTGGAGATAGTCGCTATGAATCGTCATGCCTAATTGATACGTATTGGAGAGCAACTGCATAGCGGTAGAAACTCGAGTCCGCAAGCCCGACGCGCCTTCTTGGTAAAAACGCCACAGCTGATACGGTTCAATCTGTTCAAGGTCTCGCTTGGCAAGCGTCTCATTGAGAGAGCCCTTAATCTCATCCATACGCAAACGATGTCGCTCTGGGTCGGTGCTCATCTCAACCAGTGTATTCGCTAAAGAATCGACGTCGCCACATAAAGCCGAGGTGATGTAATCGAATACATACGACCATTTTCCGCGCATTGAAACGCTATTGCCCCAATCAATAAGGTAAAGGTGGGCATCTGCATCGACCAGAACATTACCGGCATGCAGGTCGCCATGAAACTCCTGATGCACAATAAGGTTTTCAAGCACGGTATATAGAAAATTATGCGCAATTTTCCTGCGCATATTAGGGAGCTTCGAATACGTATCTAAAGCATGCGAAATGGTGACCGCTTGGTCTAAATATTCCATTTCGATTATGCGCCCGCTGGCACCATACACTTTAGGTACCGACCATACCGGCGACGATAGTGAACGCTCATAGAAGCGGCGCTGAGTACTCGCCTCGTGCGAGAAATCTAGTTCCTGCTCAAAACCACGCGTAAACTCTTTTATTTGCAGGGCCATAGACTTCAAAAACGGCTTTAACTTCGAATGCGGAGCCCAATACTGGCTACTGATCAGCATAAGTTCGATCGCCAAAGAGCCCATGGCAAACTCACGCTCTAGATTATGTCGCGCCACTTTGACAACGATAGGCACTAACACCGCTTTACCGTCTGTATCTATGGCCTTTTTAGCTACAAACACAGAACCTATTGATCCGCTTTTAAGCGGTTTATTTGCATCAAACTCGAAGTAGATACTTTCAGGGGGCTGACCAAAGTCTTCCATGAACGCTTGCCTAACCTGCTCAGCAGTCATAGCCTCTACGTCTTGTTGAAAGACCTCAAGCTCGCGCGCGATTTCTTCAGGGAGGAAATCTGCACTTGCCGCGGCGACCTGCGCCATTTTAATAAATAGCGGCCCAAACTCCGAGACCATCTGGGACACAATAGCGGCCTGCGTTTTGAAGTCTTTGGGGTCGGTCTCTAGAAACGGCTTAATATATCGAATCGCCTGAATCTGGCGTTTCAAAATATGAATATCGCCTCTCAGCACTTGGAGTTTGCGTACTATTTCGTTGAACCCGTCTCTGTTGATTGCACGCAGAGTCTTGATGGTATTGATCACTTCGAGCAATAACGGTTCATAGACACGCAAAACAGCGCGAGAGATTTCTAAATTTAACTCAAATATACCCTGCAGTTCTGGGCTTTCGATTAACTCTTGGAAGAAGAGCCAAAACTCTTCAATCACAAGCTCGGGGATTTCTACTGGGCTGCGCGAAATCGATTGAGATACCAAATAGCGAATTAAGCGTTCAGTGCTCTCCTCATTCGGAAGAAAACTACTATTACGCAGGTACTCCGTAATATCTCGCGAATAGTTTGTGAGCGGGTGAACGTAAAGCGCATCAAACAACGTATCCAAGGTATTGGACAATTCTTCGCGATCTGTTTTTCTATCCGATAACACAAGCCGAAGCACGGGCGTGAACATCTTCGGCAACGCAATACTGCTGGACGCTACGCCACTGGCTTTCTTTAATGCTGCAATGGTTGTTTTACTCAGCCCTTGAATCGAAGAACCGAGTAAAGCATTCATTGAGAGTTTGGTGTCTCGCTCGCTCATAATACCGTTTAGGTGATGCCTTTCAATAAGGTCAATGGGGGCTTATCTTGCAAATGCACTAAAATTGGTCGTTTTGTCTCAGCCGCACTGTAAGAAGGTGATTCGCTTGTGTTTACGTGAGCCAACAAATACCCTATGTCGACAACAGCAAATCAGCCAAGATTGTTAGCCTACAATCATATCACAAGGGATGCCTAACTAAATGGCAGATTTTTCGATCATCCATTCTTTTTTCCTTATCTTTACGGGGGCAGCTGTGCTTGCCTCCGTCGCGCTCTTTGCCCGACAACCGCTCATTTTGGCGTATATTGCCGTTGGCGCCATTATTGGCCCTTTTGGAATGAACTACGTTTCTGATGCCCGCATGCTTTCAGAGATTGCAGAAATAGGAATTATCTTTCTGCTGTTTCTACTTGGTCTCGACATGCAACCCAAAAGCCTTGGGAGAATGCTTGGCAAGGCAAGTGCGGTCGCTATTGTCAGTTCTCTCGGTTTCGCTGCGGCAGGTTATGCCGTCGCACTCGGGTTTGGCTTTAGCACCTTAGAGTCGCTAATCGTTGGCAGTTGCATGATGTTCTCTAGCACCATTATTGGGATTAAGTTGCTACCTACAACGGTATTGCACCACCGCCATACGGGCGAACTTGTGGTTGCCTTACTTCTCATTCAAGACTTGATTGCGATTATCGTTCTGCTCCTTCTGGGCAGCATGAGCGCAGACGCGGAGACCCAATCTTCGCTCACCCAATTAGGCCTCACACTGGCTATGCTGCCAATTTTGGGTGGTATCAGCCTCTTATGCGTTCGCTTCGTTATTATTCCACTATTTACCCGCTTTGACCGCTTCCATGAGTACATCTTCCTACTCTCCATCGGTTGGTGCCTTGGGCTCGCCGAGTTAGCGGAACTGATGGGCTTATCACTTGAAATTGGCGCTTTTTTGGCCGGCATCACCATCGCTACCAGTCCAATCTCGCAGTATATTGCCGTTCACCTAAAACCCTTACGCGATTTCTTTTTAGTACTGTTTTTCTTTTCGCTAGGCGCCAACTTTAACCACGGCTTACTTGCAGAGATATTCGTACCAGCGCTCGTTCTAGCGTTATTGATGATCGCCCTTAAACCGTTACTGTTTAGCGTGTTATTAAAAGCTGGAAAAGAAGACAGTGCAGGCGCTTGGGAAGTTGGCTTTCGTCTTGGGCAAATTAGTGAGTTCTCACTTATGATTGCCTTCTTAGCGTTTTCACAGCAGTTGATTTCAGACGAGGCATCACACCTCATTCAAGCTACGGCCATCCTGAGCTTTATCTTTAATAGTTACTTAGTGATCTTCCGTTACCCTAGCCCAATCGCCATTAGCGACCGTTTGCGGCGCGACTAAAGCCATGAGACCCGAGACAACGAACCTTTCGGACACGCCTTGCCCATGCGGAAGCAAGCTACAATATAAAGCTTGCTGCCAGCCCCTGCATCTTGGTGACAATGAAGCGCGCACAGCCGAGGCCTTAATGCGTTCGCGTTACAGTGCATACGCAATGCGCGATCTGCCTTATCTTAAGAAAACCTGGCACCCATCCCACCTGCCAGCAGACCTAAGCCTCGAGCAAAGCAACTGGATTGGATTAAAGGTTCTTGAAACTAAGTTCGGTGGCGAATACGATGATGAAGGTTGGGTAAGATTTATTGCGCGATATAAAATAAATGGAAAAGCACACAGAATGGAAGAATACAGCTATTTTGTTCGAATAAACGCGCTATGGGTTTATGTTGATGGACGTTAAAGCGCCATCAGATAACAAACTAATCCTTGCCCACCTACACTGTGCCGCACTTATTCTCGGCGGCACAGCCTTATTTTCGAAACTCGTTGCCTTGCCCGCAATAGACATAATCGCTTATCGAACACTCATATGCGGTGCGATTGTGCTCTCAATTGCACTCGCGCTAAAGCAAGTCGTAATCTTGAGAAAACCTCAACACTTCGCTCTAGCCATTCTTTGCAGCATTCTCTTCGCCATACACTGGTCGGCTTACTTTCATGCGATGCAACGCTCAAGCGTAGCAATTGGTATTGTGTCGATGTTCACGTTCCCAGTGATCACCGTTTTTCTAGAACCTCTATTTACTAAAACGAGAATTCAAGCCTACGACCTTGCCATGGGAGGGCTCGTGCTGTTTGGTGTGTTTTTGATGGTGCCAAGTTTTGACTTGAGCAATAATATTACTGAAGGGGTTATGTTTGGATTGATGTCC
Source organism: Oleiphilaceae bacterium (assembly GCA_034110885.1). Lineage (GTDB taxonomy): Bacteria > Pseudomonadota > Gammaproteobacteria > Pseudomonadales > Oleiphilaceae > PZPK01. The sequence continues at coordinate 5,115 of JAWUYI010000051.1, read as the reverse complement.
GCTTTAGCCGTCGCATTTAGAAACCTGCTTGTAACACGCTATCTTGGTGCGTATTCGCCTCTAACGCTCATGGCGTATCACGGCTTTGTTAGTTTCTTGGTACTGATCCCTTTTGCTAGCGTTGCCATTAGCGAAATATCAACTAACGACTGGCTACTCCTAGTCGCGCTAGCCTCATTATTTACAGCTATACCCCATACTCAAATTACCCATGGGCTGCAAAATTGGCCGGCAAAAAAAGTATCTATGATCATCAGCTTACAAGTTGTCTATGCAAGCTTGTTTGCGTATGTACTGCTATCAGAAAACCTTTCTTGGCAAAGCGCCTTAGGCGGCAGTTTTATCTTAGTCGCCGCCTTGGGAGAAAGCATCAAGAAGCAAGATTAAGAACGAAAGCCCTTTGTTACATCATAATCGGTAAGCAACTTACCAATCGCACGTTCAACACCCACACTTACTGCAATGCCTAGGCGTTCTGGTAGGCTGCGTTTTTCTACAAACTCAATTTTGTATACATCCGCTGTTTGGCAATGATTTACGATGTAGTCATCAGATGTCATCAACTCATCAACCAGCTTAACCTCAAGTGCTCGCGTACCGAACCAGATATCGCCTGTAGCAACCGCATTGATATCTATTTGAGGTCGACGCTGATGCACATAATCCTTGAATAATTCATGCGTATCTTCAAGATCATCTTGAAACTTCTTGCGACCTTTTTCAGTATTCTCGCCGAACATAGTTAGCGTTCGTTTGTACTCTCCTGCAGTCAAGATCTCGAAATCAATATCATTTTTCTTAAGCAACTTGCTAAAGTTTGGCAGCTGAGCCACGACCCCGATCGAGCCAATAATGGCGAACGGTGACGCTACAATTTTATCTGCAACACAGGCCATCATGTATCCGCCACTAGCCGCAACCTTGTCCACTGCAACGGTCAAACGAAGACCCGCTTTTTTAATACGGTCGAGCTGAGCCGATGCCAGGCCATATGAGTGAACCATTCCCCCTGCACTCTCTAGACGAACAAGTACTTCGTCGAGCTGCGAGTCTGCAACTTGCAGAACTGACGTAACCGCATCGCGAAACGTATCGGTTTGGCTTGCCTTTATATCGCCATCAAAATCCAGGACAAATACACGAGGCTTTAGTTTACTGCCTGCTTTAGCAGCAACCTTCCTTTCTTCTTTAGCCGTCTGTTTAGCCAATTTGGCCTTTTCCTTAAGCCCTTCTTTAGTTAAGAGTTCCGCTTCAAGCTGGTCTTTGTGATCGGCTAACTCATCATTCAATTTCTCGATGATCATTTCCGACTTTTTGTTCATGCGCCCCTTTCCCGAAGCAGCTGCACCGACAACTATAACCAGCAAAATGACCACTAAAACCGTGATAGCTTTGGCCAAAAATATCCCGTACTCGCTTAAGAACTCCACATCAACCCCTTGAACCGTTAGAAAATTACAATATTAGGGGGGTGATATTAGAGTTTTTTATCTCGAATACAAGACCTGAATCGAGCGTAGATAATCAAACGAGCGTTCGCTAGGTATTGACATCAGTTTCTATTCACCCTACTCTGCCTTTTCTCTTGGTTCTAGTACGATTTGAGCCAAGGATAAGTGCCTAATTTAAAGGCCGGTGCGCAGGTAGTAATTGTTTTGGGTTTACTTTTCCAAACAGATAATAGTAAACCTGCGTAGCCAACACACATATAAACGAGCTGGCGAAACTTTGCCGGCGTCCACAGATAAAATGAAGGGTATTCTCATGTCTGTAGCTAACACTTTTGAAACGCTAAAAGCCAACTTCAACGCTGACGCGGCAAGCGGTCTAGACTTGATCTTCCAATTCAACATTGAAGATGACGAAAACTACAACCTAACAATTGCTAACGGCACTTGTGAACTTGCTCAAGGCGACCACGAAGATCCTTCAGTTACTTTGATCATGAGCACTGAAACACTTAACGGTATCGTTAGTGGTGAGACTGATGGCATGCAAGCTTTTATGGCTGGCCAATTGCGCGCTGAAGGCGACATGATGCTTGCTACTAAGCTAGGCGAACTATTCAGCATCTAATTGACTGAATCGTTATTAAAAAAGGCAGCCTAGGCTGCCTTTTTTGTTGCTTGCGAGAATGTTTTTGACCCAACAAACTTTTTAATGAGGTTTTTACGCTGCAGACTCATACCCTATTGACTTCAAGCTATCTTCAGACAACTTTAAGAGCTCTTCATTAGCTGAACTCCGAGCCCCCAAAGCCTCAATGTAATATTCCAGCGATGACAAAGCGTCTGCCAATGTCTCTAATAACTTTTCATCCGGCATCGACTGGCTTTCGATTAACTCTGCCGTAATGCAGTTCACACATGCCGATAATAACTTAGCGACACGTTCACGCCCCATCAAGGACATGCCACCTCGCGAGTTATCTAACGACTGAGCAATGTTAGCCAAATGCATTTTGTCGCCACCCGACTCTATAAACGCTGTAATGGAACGTTTAGTCAGCGCTATGCTTCCTTGAGACTCTTCGACCACTAAACTCCTTGCTTCTGCTAAGTAATGGCTAGAGTCATCGTGTTCATGCAGCACGTGGTCTATATCGTCATCATTCTTATTGTATTTTCTGATTGCAGCCTCAACACCAAGAATCGTGTTAGCCGTAAAGATCAGGTCATCTTCGTTTAACTCGCGCCCGTCACTGGCCCAATCCGCAACGGCAGTCGACTGCTCTCTGCAATTGCTCGCTAAGTTTGGAAGACTAAGCATAGTGAGGATACCTGAAAGCCGAGCTAGCCCTTCTGAGACAAACTCAATATCTTCATTCTCTGGATGCGTACCACGCTCAAACAAGTCAAGCTTCTCTTTTAGTTGAAGCAGCTCTTCGTTAACAGCCGAGGATAGAGATTCAAAAACTTGATTACTAGGACCAAACAATTTGGCTTCATGCGCGACTCTCTTGGACTCTGTATAACGAGGTTCTAAAGCAAGGTCGTCAAGCAAGGCTTCGGCGCGCGCATCATCAGACTCACACACACCTAATAAAAAAACAATTTCATTAATAAGCGCTTCGTCAGGCAAAACATCAGCGGCAGACTGACCTTTTTGCACCATATCTTTCAAGTGGCGCTCTATACGCATAAACAAACGCTTACGCGCGTCCGTCACTTCAACCTGATGATTGCCCATCTCTGAAGCAAGCATTTCTATTAGCACCCAAAACGGGGCTAAGCCATAACCCATGCACAAACGAGCACTACCTTCACAGGCGCGCTGCATCATTTTAAAAGCAGAGTCAGTATTCGCGCCACGTAACAAATCGAGCAACGCAACTTGGTAGATATGCCTAAATCTTGGCGCATGGTGACTAAAGTCAGATAGGGGCTTGAGTTCGTCGAGCGACATGTGAGCAGTAAGATCTGCTTTTTTGTGCGGGCCAATGTCGTGAAAATGAGACTCGCCAATGACGGGTGACTTTTGAGCAATACGAAGTTGATTGATCGTACCCAAAAGCAATTCAGGAAAATCTACCTTTTCTTTCCCTAAGTATTCTGCATAATTTTTTAGCATGAACACAGCGTCGCTCAAGCTTGATAGCAGGCCATTCTTATCTTCCGCTGCGCCGACTGGAATCTCGTTTGCGAGTTTAACCGCCTCTTCACACAAAACGGTTGCACCACGAATTTCTACAACAACAAAAATACCTCTCAACTGATTTAAACAGTCGATGCAGTTCTGGAGGTCTTCTCCGTTATCTCGATCTTCAATAAATCGCCCTAAACTTAATTCGGCAGATTGAAGAGTACTCTCTAATTCCTTTTGCACGACATCTATTGTCGCGTGCGCGCTGGACTGCGTCATAACCGCTTAACTCCGACCAATTGGCTTGCCCGCAAAATCGACTATTTGGCGATCTCGCTAGGCTTTTGTATAAAAACGTTCTGCTTAGTACTTAATTTATAGAACATTTTCACCACCTTACAAGGAGCAAGCAGCAGAAAAGCGATCAAAGTCGCGCCCTTAACTCACGTCAGTCCATAGGCTCTTACCGGTTTTATCGGCAAGTGCTTTGATGTATTTTTCATGAGCCATAATTTCATCGCTTTGTGCATCTACAACGCGTAATGAGGCGCCTAAATTCTCTCTAGAGATACGAACCACACCTGAGGCCCCCGACGAACCCGTTCTATCTGGATCAAGCTCTAAAGCTGTTTGGCCGCCACTAAGCAACAAGTACACATCGGCCAGAATTTCAGCATCAAGCAATGCGCCATGTAAGGTCCGGTGGCCATTATCGATGCCATAGCGTTTGCACAAGGCGTCCAAGCTATTCTTCTGGCCTGGGTGTTTTTTCCGCGCCATCGCCAACGTATCGAGCACACCGCAATCAGTTTCGATGGCAGGACGGGCAGGACGCAACAAAGAGAACTCATGGTTGATAAACCCGACGTCAAACGCAGCGTTATGAATAACAAGTTCTGAGCCCTTAACAAATTCAAAAAACGACTCAGCTATGTCAGCGAACTTTTGCTTGTCTTCAAGAAATTCATTCGTAATGCCGTGAACCTGAATGGCCTCTTCTTCAACCAATCGCTCAGGGTTAATGTAAACATGGTAGTGCTCACCAGTGAGTTTGCGGTTGATCATTTCGACACAACCAATCTCGATAACTCGGTGCCCCTGTTTAGGATCGATACCGGTTGTTTCTGTATCAAGTATTACCTGACGACCTGTTTTTAACTGATCCTTTGACTGCCCCATTACTAAGCCTCACCCCCTAGAACCAACTCAACACCCTTGTTTGCAAGCGCATCCGCTATATCGTTTTCTACATGATTGCTATGTCCTTTAACCCAATGCCATTCCACTTCGTGCTCGCTACACAGTTGGTCTAGGGACTTCCAAAGATCGTCATTTTTAACGGGCTTTCGCGCAGAGGTCTTCCAGTTGTTCTTTTTCCAATTATGGATCCAGCTCTGAATACCGTTCTTGACGTATTGAGAGTCTGTATATAGCGCAACGGGAGATGACTTCTTAAGCGCCTTTAGAGCCTCTATCGCGGCAAGCAATTCCATTCGGTTATTTGTCGTATCTAGTTCGCCACCAAAAATTTCT
>JAWUYI010000050.1:0-7225 GCA_034110885.1 Oleiphilaceae bacterium | reverse complement strand
AGAATTGCCTAAGAGCAACCAATATCACCTAACACTTAATTATGAGTGGCTGACTCATCGAGTTGAGTTTATTGCTAAGAACTTAACAGATGAGCGCATCGAAGATTTCAACCGCTTTCCGGGTCCGGGCCGAAGAGCATTCTTAACTTACAGTTATACTTTTTAATAATATAGTTTAAAAAAGAGGGCAAGATGATCGTGAATAATATTCTTAAACCAGTCAGTGCTGCGCTAGCTATTTTGGCTCTAGTGGGTTGTAGTAGTGATTCAACATCACCGACTACTGTCGAATGTTCGGACTGCGCAGTGATTACTACTGTCGCCGCAGATTACGGTTCGAGCGCCATTAGCTTTATAGCGACGAGTGCTCCATTTACTGTGCAAACTGGGTATGTCGCACAAGATGTATCCGACATTCGTGCTGCGACCTTTGGTGATCACTTTTATCGCTTGGGCCGATATCAACAAGACAATATCTCAAAATGGTCTTTCAGTAACGTGGATACGCCTGCCTGGGAATTTTCGGTAGAAGCGAATGCTAACCCGTATGACATCGTCTTTGTCTCAGAAACCAAAGCCTACGTTTTGCGTTGGGGAACGAATGAGATTTGGATTGTTGATCCAAGTGTTGAGAGTAACGCAGATGAAGCATTCTTTAAGACCGGAGAAATCGATTTATCTGATTATGACCAAGGCAATAAGTCTAACGCTGCCGCTGCAATCTTAGACAATGGTTATTTGTATATCGTACTTGAAGGCTTTGATGCGAACTATGTTCCGCAAACATCGCATTTAATTAAAATCGATACAATGACCGACACTGAAGTGGATGTGAATGGTGCCGCAGCAGGAAATGGCTATGCGCTTACTGTCAAAAATGCGGGCGACTTAGAATTGCTCGGAACTGACATCTATGTCGCGGGAAAAGGCCGTTATGCCAGTTCGTACTCAACTCCGCCAACAGTGGTTGAGCTGACGGGAGGTATCGAAAAAGTGGATATCTCTGGCACTGATTTCTCTAGCGCTTTGTTAGTCGATGACGACGACGCGAGTGTAAATGCTCAGATAACAAGCGTTGAAATTGTTGACGCCGATAAGGGCTATTTCACTCGATACATTGGCCGTGAAGACCTAGACGTCATCGAATTTAACCCGACCACAGGCGTGGTGCAAGCAGCGCCTATTACTGGCTATCAGGGAATAGATATTCGAGTGATCGAAACGGATGACAACAATCAACTTTGGATTGGTGTGGGCAATGCTACGGCGCCTCGTGTGGATATTCTTTCTACTACTACGGGCCTATTGGAAGACACCGTTGCATTAGTGCGAAACCCTGCGGCAATTAAGTTTGCTGATACGACGAACTAAGCGGAAGCAGAATATGACCACGCTCATGGTACAAGGCACCACCTCGGATGCAGGTAAAAGCACCTTGGTGGCAGCGATCTGTCGAGTGCTCAAACGGCGCGGTCTTTCTATTGCGCCTTTTAAACCTCAGAACATGGCGCTGAATAGCGCCGTGACCTCTGACGGCGGCGAAATAGGGCGTGCACAAGCTTTGCAAGCGCAGGCCGCAGGTCTTGAGCCGCATACCGATATGAACCCAATATTGTTGAAACCTAGCTCCGATACTGGCGCGCAGGTGATCATTCACGGTAAAGCGCGCGGCAATATGAATGCGGTGTCTTACCATGAATACAAGTCTGTCGCGATGTCGGCGGTGCTCGAGTCGCATGAGCGCTTAGAAACCCAATACGAACATGTAATTGTTGAAGGCGCCGGCTCACCTGCCGAAATCAACTTGCGCGACCGTGACCTAGCGAATATGGGCTTTGCCGAAGCGGTCGATTGCCCCGTTATTATTATCGCCGATATCGATAAAGGCGGCGTGTTTGCGCACCTTGTTGGCACCTTAGATCTCTTAAGTGAGAGTGAACAAAATAGAGTGAAAGGCTTTGTGATTAACCGCTTTCGAGGCGACATAAAGCTGCTCGAAAATGGCCTTGAATGGCTAGAAGAAAGAACGGGTAAGCCGGTGTTGGGTGTGCTGCCTTATCTTCATGGCCTGCACTTAGATGCGGAAGACGCCGTACCCCATGAGAAGCCCAAGCAGGATAACGAGGTTTTTAAAGTAGTGGTTCCGGTATTTCCACGAATTAGTAACCATACCGACTTTGACCCCTTGCGTATTCACCCCGATATTGTGTGTGAATATGTGGGGCCAAACGAAGCGATTCCGGCAGCCGACTTAATCATTTTACCGGGTTCAAAATCTGTGCGCGACGACCTAGCTTGGTTGCGAAAAAATGGTTGGGATAAGCAAATTGAGCGTCACCTTCGATATGGCGGTAAGGTGCTGGGAATTTGCGGTGGATACCAAATGCTAGGTGAGGAATTGTTAGATGACCTTGGCATCGAAGGCGAGCCAGGTTCGAGTAAAGGACTGGGTTATCTTGATATACAAACCAAGTTATTACCGCAGAAAAAACTGGCGAACGTGAAAGGGCGGTTAGCCTTTTCCGACGCCCCCGTGAATGCTTATGAAATTCACGCTGGTGTTACGAGTGGGGCCGGACTCGCGTCACCGTTTGCGATTCTAGAAAACGACCTTGGAAGATCAGAGCCAGACGGTTCTATCAGCAGAGACGGGCAGGTTGCAGGAACATACCTGCATGGTCTATTTGAATCGCCTCGTGCGTTTGCAGAAATTCTAAAGTGGGCCGGTCTTAAGAGCGAAACCCTAGTCGATTCAGATGCGATTAGAGAGCAACAGCTAGACCGTCTTGCGGATACGTTTGAGCAGCATATGGATATACCTGCTGTGCTCAAACTGTTGTCCGATGATTGGCGAGACTAAGAGTTTATGAAGCATCTAATTCTTGGTGGTGTAAAGTCGGGTAAGACTCGTTATGCAGAAAAACTAGCTGCCGAAGTTTCCGAACAGCATGGCTTGTCGGTGCATGTGGTGGCAACCGCCGAAGCAAAAGATGCCGAAATGGCTGAGCGTATTACTCGCCATAAGAAAGACCGCGACCCGACATGGAGCGTAACCGAGGTGCCTGTCCAGCTCTCGGAAGAGCTTGATCGCCTTGATAAAAATTCAGCAGTAGACGTTGTAATGGTCGACTGCCTTACTTTGTGGCTTACCAACTTGTTGATGTTAGAAGACCATGCTCGCCTCAAGCAAGAAGTTGCGGCCCTACAGAAGAGTGTGCAAACTTTTAGAAAACCATTGTTTATGGTTTCAAACGAAACCAATATGGGCATAAGCCCATTAGGTGAATTGACCAGATTATATTGCGATGAAGCTGGGTTAATGCACCAGTGTTTGGCGCAAGAATGCGAGCAGGTAAGTTTGATCGTTGCGGGTTTACCGCTCGCCTTAAAGACGAATAAATGATGACAGACAAATCTCCCACAGATAAAGCTCCAACAGGCCAAGCTTTGACAGATCAGACTATACGCAACAAGCACAACAGTGCGCCGCTTGTTCAGGTGAACGGTTTGTCGTGGGTGGTTGATGGTCAGCGCTTATTGGACGACATTAGTTTTAGTATTAACGAAGGCGAATTTGTCGGCATTATCGGCCCAAACGGCGCCGGTAAGTCGAGCCTGATGCGCTGCCTCTATCGAGTAAACCGCCCAAGCGAAGGCTCCGTGTATTGTGCTGGAGACGATGTATGGAAGCTCAGTGCGAAAGAGTCGGCACGTCGAACGGCGGTGATTCTGCAAGAAACCAGCGAACAGATGGGCTTGTCGGTAGAACAAGTGGTATCGCAGGGGCTTACGCCACATAAAAAATTGTTTGAACTAGATACTGAAGCAGACAGAACACTCATTAATAAGCTCATTACAGAGCTGGAATTAGAGAGTTTAAGAACCCATAGCTTTGCTACCTTGTCTGGTGGCGAGAAGCAGCGCGTCATGCTTGCAAGGGCAATGCTGCAGCGACCGCGTTTGTTAATCATGGACGAACCGACCAACCATCTTGACGTGCATTTCCAAATCGAGGTGCTGCGCAAGGTTAAAAAATTGCCCATTACCGTATTGGCGTCTTTCCATGATTTGAACTTGGCTGCAGCATTTTGTGACCGTTTAATTGTGATGGATAAAGGCAAGCTTGTTGCGCACGGAAGCCCTTCTGAAGTGATAAGCGAAACGCTTATTTCGGAGGTTTTTCGAACCTGCTGTGTTGTCGACAAGCACCCGCTTTACGATCACCCTAGAGTGAGTTACGCCGTCCATGAATAGTTCTGTTTACGCAGTAAGCTCTGCGAGTGCGAAAGGGGTCGGAAGGTTATTGCTGTTTATTGCCCTAGCATTAGTCAGTATGGTGTTTGCAATTAGTTTTGGTGCGGCGGCAATCAGCTTTCAAGATGTTTGGTCTGTGCTCTCGCCATTTAGCACGCAAGATATCGAGCCCCTTAAAGAAAGGATCATTCTTGAGCTACGTGCTCCTCGAGCGGTGCTTGCGTTTCTTGCAGGGGCAGGGTTGTCGTTAGCAGGGGCGGTGCTGCAAACCGTGACGCGAAACCCCTTATCCGACCCCTATTTATTTGGTATTTCGTCGGGTGCCTCGTTTGGCGCTGTGTTGGTGATTGCAGCAGCCGGCAGCTTTAGTATTTGGGGTGTGAATATAGGTATTACAGCAGGCGCGTTTGTAGGCAGTGCGTTGTCTGTTCTGCTGGTGGTTTCAATGGTTGGTAATGGGGCTCAAATAGAACGCATGCTGCTCGCAGGGGTTGCGGTGTCGTTTATGTTTGGTGCCGCTACTAGCTTGGTATTGTATTTGTCTGACCCGCTTGCCGCGTCGTCATTATTGTTTTGGACACTTGGAAGTTTTACACGAGCGTCTTGGCCTAACCTTATCTTGCCAGCACTAATTATTGTGGCTTGTTTAGTGATTTTCTTGGCCTATTCCCGCTCACTTAGAGCCGTGCTTGCGGGTGACGAAAATGCGCGGGCATTGGGCGTTTCGGTCGGGCGCTTGCGCATGGGTATGCTGCTACTGAGCTCTTTGTTGACGGCCACCTTAGTCGCTAATTGCGGCGGCATAGGCTTTGTAGGGTTGATGATCCCGCACATCGTGCGCCGCTTACTCGCGCAAAAACAGGAAAACATTTTCATTTATACGGCGTTGCTTGGTGGTGTTTTTATGGTATGGGTAGATGTGCTAGCCCGAACGCTATCAGACAACGCCGAACTGCCTATTGGTGTCATCACAGCGGCGATCGGTAGTGTGTTTTTTTTGCTCGTACTTTATAAGAAAGATTCCAGAAAGGGCTACCAATGAGAATGAGGTCTGTGTTGTCTTTGCTCGTCTTGCTGTGCGGCGTTCAGTCAAAAGTGCTCATGGCGAATGGTTCAGACCTCGCTGTACCCGCTCAGCGAATAATTGCCTTGTCACCGCACTCGGTCGAACTGTTATTTTTATTGGGCGTGGGCGATAGAATTGTCGCGACCACCGAATACGCAGACTACCCAGAGCAGGCTAAAGCGATACCCCGTATTGGCAGTCACAGCAGTATTCAGATAGAGCGCGTGTTAGAGCTTGATCCAGATTTGATCGTAGTGTGGGAGTCAGGCAATCCAGCTCAGGATGTACAGCGTATGATTGACCTCGGCTTAAATGTTCATATGAGTCGCACCAAGGTTTTGTTGGACATAGCGGGTGAGCTTGAGACTTTGGGCGCGTTGGTAGGTAAAAAAGAGCAGGGCGAGGCTTTAGCAAAAGAGTTTAGGCAGCGCTTCCTGGGCCTATCTGAAACCTACCAAAATAAAGCGCCAGTAAGCTTCTTTTATCAACTTTGGCAGCAACCTCTGCGAACGATCGCAGCGGGCAGTTGGATTAATACTGTGTTTAAACATTGTGGTGGCGCAAATATTTTTGATGATGCATCGACAGATTACCCTCAAGTGAGTATCGAAACGGTACTGATCAAAGCACCTCAGGTTATCGTTGTGCCGAGTCATCATGGAGCAGACATTGGCACAGATATGTGGCAGGCATGGCCAGAGATCCCCGCCGTAAAAAATGAACATATCTTATTTTTTGAAGGCGACCTGCTGCATCGGTTTTCATACCGCGTGTTAGATGGCATGGAGCAAGTGTGCACAGCCTTCGACCGAATTAGAAACAGCTAGGCTTATTTCTTTCTAGAAACACATTAGAGCAAAACAGACCAAAACAGACAAGCAACGCATAGAGACAATTATGAGTACGAACGAAAGCACAAACGACGCAGAAGAAAGTAAAAATGAAACGCACAAAAAGAAAATGCAGAAGCAAAAAGAAAACGTCGATGCGCACATAGAGCAAGCAAACGAAGACCGCAGCGTTCTGATTTTATTAACGGGCAACGGCAAAGGAAAAAGTAGCTCTGGCTTTGGCATGGTGCTTCGTGCTCTTGGCTACGACCATAAAGTCGGTGTTGTTCAGTTTATTAAAGGTGTGCAGCTTTCTGGTGAAGAAATTTTCTTAAAAGAGAAAATGCCGGAAGTTGATTTTTATCAAATGGGCACCGGTTTTACGTGGAATACTCAAGACCGCTCTGCGGATATCGAGGCGGCAGAAAGAACCTGGAAAGAAGCCGAACGCATGCTACAAGACGAAACCCTTGACCTCGTTCTGCTAGACGAACTGACCTATATGATTGCCTATAAGTATCTAGACGAACAGATGATCTTGGATGCGTTACAGAATCGACCAAAGAACCAAAGTGTCATCGTAACCGGTCGCGGTGGTGGCTCTGGTCTGCGCGAAATTGCCGATACAGTCTCTGAAGTAAAAGAGATTAAGCATGCCTATAAAGCAGGCGTTAAAGCGAGAAAAGGTGTTGATTTCTAATTAGTTGTTTATGCATACAAGCCTTGTTTGGCTGCAAGCATAAATCCTCAATTGATCCTTTCTTTTGGCTTTATTTGAAGGTACGTATTAACGTTTATCTCACCTCTTTACTTTCTTTCTGAACGTGGGCCCATCCAGTAAACAATGCGGGTGGGCTGCCGCGAGCACGCATTAATACTTAAACCCATTTTCGCCTTAGTCACATAGAGCGCTAGTAAGTTTTCTGTCGTCGCGACGCTTAAAAACAAGCAAAAGCGTCGCGCTATTATCAGTCTATGAATTTCATGTGGTTTTTTAACGAATTTAGAAAAGGTAAAATCGGTATATGCGTCGCCGCGACGCTTTTCCTTTTCTGGCGTAATCTAGAAAACGGGG
>JAWUYI010000049.1:0-32207 GCA_034110885.1 Oleiphilaceae bacterium | reverse complement strand
AACAAGGTAAAACTTGCCCTGCATTCACAGAATGCGCGTCGCCGGTTCTGGGAACGGCATCTAGAAGGTCGGGTAGCCGACCTCGTTTATTCGGCTCGCGATGACGATGCGCGGTCTATTCTTGATGATTCCTTGGCGTCGCTTGAAGCTTCGGAAAACTCTGTCGGAGAGGTGTATCTGGTCGGTGCCGGCCCTGGAGATCCTGACCTGCTATCTTTTAAAGCCCTGCGTTTAATGAGACAGGCTGACGTCGTACTTTACGACCGTTTGGTTTCTGAACCGATATTGAATCTGGTGCGACAAGACGCAGAGTTGATAAACGTGGGTAAGGCTAGGGATAAGCACACGCTGCCGCAAGAGGGCATAAATGCCTTGTTAGCAAAGTTAGCGAAGGAGGGAAGGCGAGTTCTTAGACTTAAAGGTGGCGATCCTTTCATATTCGGGCGTGGTGGCGAAGAAATTGAAACGTTGGCCGAAGAGGGCATTCCCTTTCAGGTCGTGCCGGGTATCACTGCTGCATCTGGCTGCTCTGCTTACGCTGGAATACCTTTAACTCATCGAGATTACGCTCAGTCAGTGAGGTTTGTTACCGGGCACCTAAAGAACGGCACCAATAATTTACCCTGGAGTGAGTTTGTTTGCGGGCAGCAGACCTTGGTGTTTTATATGGGCTTATCTGGTCTCGATACAATCTGCAATTCACTTATCAGTCATGGTATGCCTGAGGGCACACCAATCGCGCTAGTTTCTAAGGGTACTACGCCTGATCAGAAAGTCTTTGTATCCGACCTTGCCAATATATGCGAGCTTAGGAGCTTGGAAGTGATTAGCGCGCCAACGATCATTATTGTTGGTAACGTTGTGAAGCTTCGCGATAAGCTGAAGTGGAATTCTGTTTAAGGCTCAGCACAGCATTCTTTTCTGTAACGCCTGTCAGGCCTTTCGTTATCCTTTGTATACATGAGATATACTGCTCAGGCCACTTGAGACTGGGTTCGCCTGTGGTTTTCAAAAATAGTCCATACTGAATGCTGAAAACAAGTTGAGGCTAAATTCAGTGGAAAAATTACCAAGATCTGCAATCAAACTACTTGAGCTACAAACCGTTCCCTTATCTCAGGTCTCAAAAGAGCTTGCTCAGTATGTTGAGAATCCAACGAAACTAAAAGCTGAGGGTACACGGCTGTCCTTCTTGAAGAAACTTCGTGGAAAAGGATCGTCGAGCGAACAATCGTTGGGTACGACGAATAGCAACGCAAAGCATATTTACACTCTTGATGTGAGTTCATGGCTAAGGCTTGGATTGAGCGATGAAAAAGTCATTTCGCTCTGCTTATGCTTCACTGATAGCTCGGGCGAGTATGTCGCGATAGTCGATGAGCAAACTGTTAGTCATGGCAGCAGTGTGATGTTGTCGAGTCGTGTGACAATCGAGACTAAAGGGGGGTTGCAAGCACTTAAAGTAGCGTGTGCCGGACTTAAAGATAGCGACCGTTGCTATGTCGAAGACTTATCGATTACTAGAGTCGAAGAGCATGCCTCGCTTCAAAAAAGCGCTTAGACGAAGCTGAGTCGCTCAGTTTAGCTCGAATTCAAGACATAAAAAAAGAGGCGATTAAGCCTCTTTTTTTATGTCCGGATTTATCTAACGAGCAGGTAACACGTCTTTTAGCTTGGCATGCATATCAAGAACAGCTTTCTCGGTTGCTTCCCAATCAATGCAGGCATCCGTCACTGAAACGCCATATTCAAGATCGTTTAGGTCTTCAGGAATGGATTGCGCGCCCCAGTTCAGGTTGCTTTCTATCATAAGACCAATAATCGATTTATTTCCGTCCATGATTTGATTTGTCGCATCCTGCATGACAAGCGGTTGCAGTGCAGGGTCTTTGTTAGAGTTTGCGTGGCTGCAATCGATCATGACGTTTTTCGATAAGTTTGCTTTGTCCAGCGCTTGTTCACATAAGGCGACATTTACCGAGTCATAGTTTGGTTTACCACCACCGCCACGCAGGACCACGTGAGCATATGGGTTGCCTTTAGTACGAACTACGGAAACTTGCCCTTGTCTGTTTATACCAAGGAAGCTATGAGGATGCGAAACAGAGCCTAAAGCATTGATCGCAACGCCTAGGCCACCATCTGTACCGTTTTTAAAACCAATTGCAACAGATAGACCTGAACTCATTTCTCTATGTGTCTGTGATTCGGTTGTGCGTGCCCCAATTGCAGACCAGGAAATGGTGTCCTGTAGATACTGTGGAGAAATTGGATCTAGAGCCTCCGTCGCAGTCGGTAGGCCGAGCTCAGCAATGTCGATAAGAAGTTGTCGGCCAATATGAAGGCCTTCTTCAAGCTCAAATGAATCGTTTAAGTGAGGGTCGTTAATTAGACCTTTCCAGCCGACAGTGGTTCTTGGTTTTTCGAAGTAGACGCGCATCACTAGATATAGAGTGTCACTTACTTTTTCAGAAAGCTCTTTCAGTTTATGTGCGTATTCTTTTGCCGCATCAATGTCGTGGATAGAGCAAGGCCCAACCACTAAGAATATACGGTGATCCTTGCGGTCCAGAATGTTGTTAATGGTTTCGCGACCGGTTTGTACCGTCTGTTTAGCAACACCTTGCAACGGAATTTCTTGTTTTAGTTTTTCGGGTGTAATTAATAGTTCGGCGCTGTGAACATTAATGTTGTCTAATTCGGTGCTCATGAAATCTAACCTATTTAATTGAATCCACTACCTATAGGTTACCTTTAAATAATGCAAAGCAAACAATAAAGATTTGGGTAGACGTGAATGATGAGATAAATGTTGCAGTAAAGCGTAAGTCATTGCAATGAAAAGTATTATGTTACGTGATACAGGCATAAATTTATCTGATTTCGTCTACGCGGGTGATTTCTATGCCTATACTTAACCACATAGAAAAATATTTTGGCCTTGTCAAAGTCGATTTTGTGAGTGCTCAGAGAGCATGCGTTAAGGAATAGAATGAAAGATAAGAATCAATTTTTTGATAACGACGAAAAAAGAAGCGAAGCGCGTTTGTATCGTAGTGGTGAAATTTTTATTGAGACAATTTCTCCTGAACCTGATGAAGATGCTCTTCCGGAAATAATTCGCTGTGAAGTGATTGATATTTCAGCTAGCGGAGCGCAGTTGTTAGCTGACTCTGAATTAGTAAAAGGTTCAATACATACTTTGGTAATTGATCTCGACCACAGGAAAGAAAATTATCGCCTTGCTGCTGAGGTGATGTGGGTGAAAACTCACAGTGATGGTTTTTTGATTGGCTTGTCGTTTTATGACTCAGAACAAACGGGTATAACGGACTGGCAGTCGCTACTTACGGGCTATCTAAACTAAAAATATTAAAGAGTTATTACTCATCCACCATTGTTGTGGTGTCATCTTCAACCTCTTCTAGGCTTTGTTCTGCTGGTCCGCTGCCATCACTTGGGCCGAACAGTGCTTCCTGGTCAAGAGCATCAACAGCATCTTTTAGACTGAAGCTGTCTCTGCCGAGACCCTCAATGGTTGGTAGGGGTTCTTCGTTTACGAATGCAACTAGATCATAGGCGGAATCGTCCGCGTGTTCTTCCATGCTAACGTGGCCGACGTTCCTATATTCAACTAGTGTCGCATTCGGTAACTCGTCTACCCAACGTTGGGCGTGATCAAACTGCCCCCATTTGTCTTGATTGCCCCACATGATTAGAGTTCGTGCTTGGATTTCATCAAAACGATCTTCGGTTCCATGCTCCATTAGGTCACCGACCATGGTCATTTGGATAACGTTCGTTTCGTGTGCTCCGGGCGCCTGTGATAGGTGGATATAGCGCTGTAGAGTGTTCTGGGTAACGTTTTCAGGTTTAGCGTAAAGCTCATCCACGACTGTTGTTACAACCGTTGACGGTTGAAAATACTGGGAATAAAAACTAGTGTTGTCGAAATAGCTAACCATAAACGGCCGTTCTTGCTGGAAGCCAAGTGGTGCGATCAATGTCAGCGAATTTATCTTGTCTGAGTGCTCTAGAGAATATTTTGAAGCAAGGTATCCTCCATAACTAGCGCCTACAAGGTGGAAGCTGTCTAGCTGCAAGTCTTCGATAAGGTACTTAAGGGAGTGCAGTATGTAATCTTCGCTTAAGTTTTCAGGACATAATGATTGAGGATCATTGATACAACGAGGTGAGCCTGTGAGTCCTGAACCGGGCAGGTCGATTGCAATGACGCGGAAATCTTGCTTTAGCACTTCGATCCATGCCTCCCAAGTATGGAGAGACGACATTTCACCATGCAGTAAAACAATGGTGTCACCTTCACCTACATCACGGTAATGGATTGGGAGCTTAAAATCGTTACGCCTATAGCGGGAGTCAGGGTATGTGTAGCGCGAGGTTATATACCATCGAGGTAGCTCGCTAAAGCCGAGGAAATTTGATAATGATGTAGAAGACTTAGATGCGCCACCAATGTTCGTGCACGCAATGAAGAACATTGCGATGTAGGTGATAAAAAGTATTCTTAGAATACGCGCCACGATTTAAATCCGAAAGTAACGTTTAATAGGAAGCCGACTAGGATACCTAAGTCCCCGCCGGATTCAGTGAACTAGTGCCGATTTGATCTATAAGCGTGCTAGGAGTCATCAAAAGGTCGCATTCCGGTCGTGTTGAAGCCACCGTCAACAAAAAGAATCTCTCCTGTGATCCCGCTTGCGAGATCACTGCATAAAAAAGCAGCCGCGTTGCCAACTTCTTCAATAGTTACGTTGCGGCGCAGGGGCGTTTGTTTTTCAGTTTCTGAAAGCATTTTTCTGAAACTTTTTACGCCAGATGCAGCGAGTGTTCGGATGGGACCTGCTGATATGGCATTAACGCGTATTCCGTCTTCGCCAAGGCTACTTGCCATATAACGAACATTTGCTTCTAGGCTCGCCTTTGCTAATCCCATTACATTGTAGTTGGGAATAACTTTTTCTGAACCTAGGTAGGTTAGTGTAAGCAAGGATGCTTGCCGACCCTGCATCAATGGGCGCGCATATTTTGCGAGAGCCACAAAGCTATATGAACTGATGTCATGAGCGATCTTAAAGCCTTCGCGCGTCGTTGCCTCAACGTAGTCACCGTCTAGTTCTGCAGCTGGCGCAAAACCAACTGAGTGAACCACAATATCGATACCACCCCAAGCCTCTTTAATACGATCAAACACCGCGGCAATCTCTTCATCGTTCGAGACGTCAAGGGGAAGAATTAGCTCACTATTGTATTCAGCTCCGAAGTCTTCAACGCGCTTCTTAAGACGATCGTTTTGGTAGGTCAGAGCTATCTCGGCACCTTCACGCTTAAAGGCTTTTGCTATCCCTGTCGCGATTGAAAGCTTGCTTGCGATTCCTACAATAAGAACCTTTTTCCCTGCGAGAAAACCCATATAACCCCCTAAAATAAACGTACTGCGCTCAGCATTCGTGATGCGTGATTGTATCGCTCTATGCGCCGTAAAAATAGGCCGCGTCGAGAAGATTTTGTGTGTATGGCTGTTGCGGAGATGTGAACAATGCTTCGCAATCGTTTTGTTCCACAATAGCACCGTTTTTCATGACGATAACATGGTGGCTAAGCGCTCGAACTACGGATAAATCATGACTGATGAAAATGTAGGCTAAATTGTATTTTTCTTGCAAGTGCTGCAAGAGCGCGATTACTTGAATTTGAATTGTTCGGTCAAGAGCTGATGTGGGCTCGTCCAGAACAATAAGTTTCGGCTTCAGTACCAGCGCGCGCGCAATCGCGATGCGTTGGCGTTGGCCGCCCGAAAACTCATGTGGGTAGCGGTGTCTTATTTCGGGCGGGAGTTCAACCTCTTGCAGAACATCAATGATAAGTTTGTCCCTTTGCTCTTCATCATCATTACCGTGTATCTCAAGCCCTTCCGATATGATCTGAGCAATCGACATACGGGGACTTAAACTCCCGTATGGATCCTGAAAGACGATTTGAATGTCTTTTCTTAGTGGTCGAAATGCATTTTGGTTCATGGAAGAGATATTCAAGCCGTTATAGTGGATGTCGCCTTGGCTCGATATCAGTTTTAAAATAGAAAGCCCTAAGGTGGTTTTTCCACTTCCGCTTTCACCGACAATACCGACTGTTTGTCCTTCCTTAACATCTAAACTAACGCCGTCAACCGCAGTAAATGATTGCAGGACTTTACCAAAGAAACTTTTCTTAATAGGGAATTGAACTCTCAGGTCTTTTACTTTGAGAAGCGTTTCCGCGTCTTGCTTGACTGCTTTAGGCGAGCCATTTGGCTCTGCATTAATGAGTGCTTTCGTGTAATCGTGCTGCGCATTGTTAAACACTTGGGCGCATGAACCAGACTCGACTACTCGGCCTTCTTTCATGACGATTAAATCGTCAGCATACTGTCGGACGACATTCAGGTCGTGCGAAATTAGGATAATAGCCATGCCCAAGTCTTTCTGAAGCTTAGCGATTAACTCGAGAACCTGTTTCTGAACGGTGACGTCGAGCGCTGTAGTAGGCTCGTCTGCAATGAGGATTTTTGGTTCGTTTGCTAATGCCATTGCAATCATGACGCGCTGTTTTTGGCCGCCTGATAATTCGTGGGGATAAGCCTTTAGGCGTCGTTCAGCGTCTTCAATGCCAACTAGCTTAAGTAATTCAATAGTACGTGCGTCTCTGCGCTGAGCATTAACACTTGTGTGCAGCTGAAGTACTTCACCAATTTGTTGACCCACTGTATGCAGCGGGTTCAAAGAGGTCATAGGCTCTTGAAAAATCATGCTGATGTCGTTGCCGCGGACGCGGCGCAGATCATTCTCAGTTGCCTTTAAAAGGTCTTTGCCTTGATAGACGATGCTTCCTGCACGGTAACGGGTTACGTTCCTGGGAAGTAAGCGCAAAATTGCATGAGATGAAACAGATTTTCCGGAGCCACTTTCTCCAACAATGGCAAGGGTTTTGCCATGGCGAACATCAAAGCTTACATCTTTAACTGCGTGCACTTCACCCGCTCCCTGTCGGAAGCTAATAGAAAGGTCGTTTACCGATAAAACGATGTCGTCGTTGTGGTTCATTTCGTTACTCTGATCAAAGTTTTCTCGGGTCAAAAGCGTCACGCACGGCCTCGCCAACAAATACAAGAAGCGAAAGCATAATCGCCAAAACAAGGAACGCCGTTATTCCGAGCCAAGGAGCATGTAAATTGGATTTTCCTTGGGCGATTAGCTCGCCAAGGGAAGGGGATCCAGGTGGCAAACCAAACCCAAGAAAGTCCAGCGACGTTAGTGTTGTTATTGAGCCTGTTAGAATGAAGGGCATGAACGTAAGAGTGGCTACCATAGCGTTCGGGAGCATGTGTCGGAACATGATGCCAGAATTGCTTAAACCAAGCGCACGAGCGGCGCGCACATATTCTAAGTTGCGAGCGCGTAAAAACTCAGCTCTTACGACATCGACTAAACCCATCCAGCTAAAAAGTAGCATTATCCCCAAGAGCCACCAAAAACTAGGTTCAATAATGCTCGACATTATTATCAGAAGAAATAGGACAGGTAGTCCCGACCAGATCTCAATGAAACGCTGACCCAGAAGGTCGATCTTTCCGCCGTAAAACCCTTGAACTGCGCCAACAAGAACACCAACTATGGACGAGAAAAGAGTGAGAGTAATGCCAAACAAAACCGAGATTCGAAAACCATAAATGACTCTCGCAAACACATCTCTGGCTTGATCGTCGGTTCCCAATAGATTATCTGATGTTGGAGCTGACGGTGCTGCGCCTTCAAGATTATAGTTATGTGTGTCGTAGCTGTAACGTATCAGGGGCCAAACCATCCAGCCTTTCTCATTAATCAGTTCATCGACGTATTCATCTCTGTAATCAGCCTCTGTTTGGAATTCACCACCAAACTCGGTCTCGGCGTAGATATTAAAAATAGGGGTGTAAATGCTGCCCTCGTAGACGACAAGTACAGGTTTGTCATTGGCGACAAACTCCGCAAACAGAGAGAAGAAAAACAGAAAACTGAACACTATTAGCGAATAATAACCCCTACGGTTCGCCTTGAAATTTGTTAAGCGTCGGCGGTTTAGGGGTGACCAACTAGACGAGTCGAATAAGTGTCTCATGATTCACGACTCTCAAAATCGATACGTGGGTCGATAAAGACATACGTCAGGTCACTAATTAGTTTGAGGAATAAGCCGACAATGGTGAATATAAACAAGGTACCAAACATCACGGGATAATCACGATTCAAAGCGGCTTCAAACCCTAGCAAACCAAGACCATCGAGAGAAAAAATAACCTCAATTAGCATTGAACCCGTAAAGAATATCCCAATCAGGGCGCTTGGCATGCCTGCAATTACGATCAGCATCGCGTTGCGAAAGACATGGCCGTAGAGCACTCTGCGCTCAGTCAGGCCTTTAGCTCTAGCGGTCACGACATATTGCTTGTTTATTTCATCTAGAAATGAGTTCTTAGTAAGCATTGTTAGGGTGGCAAATCCGCCAATTACAATTGCAGTAACTGGCAATATAAGGTGCCATGTATAGTCGATAAATTGTTCAAAAAGCGACATCTGCTCAAAGTTAGTAGAGGTCAATCCACGCAGCGGGAACAAATCCCAATAACTACCGCCAGCAAATAGTACGATTAATAAAACGCCGAACAAAAATCCGGGAATGGCGTAACCGACAATAATGACAGAGCTAGTCCATATGTCGAATTGGGTCCCATCCTTAACTGCTTTTTTTATCCCAAGCGGAATTGAGAGTAGGTAGATAATTAGCGTTGACCATAGACCAAGCGAGATTGAGACGGGCATTTTCTCTTTAATGAGGTCGATCACACTTTTATCGCGGAAAAAGCTCTCACCAAAGTCCATTCGGACGTAGTTTTTTATCATCAGCCAAAATCGTTCATGGGCTGGCTT
This sequence comes from Oleiphilaceae bacterium, assembly GCA_034110885.1. GTDB lineage: Bacteria > Pseudomonadota > Gammaproteobacteria > Pseudomonadales > Oleiphilaceae > PZPK01. The sequence goes on along the minus strand of JAWUYI010000049.1, from coordinate 23,241 downwards.
ATCGAATCCATATAGGCGCTCAATTCGCGCGACGAGTTCGGGATCTAAGCCTTGAGCACCTTTATATTTAGATGCGTGCCCTGAGGCGCTAGACGGCGCTGAGTTATTAGTTTGCATATCTCCGGAACTGCCCAGTCGAGCATTAACATCAGAGTCCATGCCTTGAGTTTGTGCAAGCATACGCTCTACAGGCCCGCCCGGTGCAGCTTGAACGATAAGGTAGTTTAACAGCATGATTCCGAATAGTGTCGGAATCATGAGGAGGATTCGCTTGAATATGTACGAGGTCATTTAGCGTTTTTAGTCCACCAAGAGTCTACGAAGACACCAGATTTTGGTGTCTCGTCTGGGCGGGCTAGGGTGTTCCTGTAAGCAATACGATCTACAGGGTTGAACCAGTTAGGGATAACGTAGTGACCCCAGAGCAAGACGCGATCTAAAGCTCTAGTGCGCTGCACTAGTGAATCGCGGTTGGGCGCACTAATTATAAGCTCAACCAGTTCGTCTACAACAGGGTCGTTAACGCCAGCGTAGTTGCGCGAACCCTCTTGATTAACTTTGCTAGAGTGCCAATATTCTCTTTGCTCATTCCCAGGAGAGTTAGATTGTCCGAAGCCTGTAACGACCACATCAAAATCAAACGAACGTAAACGGTTTATATATTGCGTTGTATCGATCACGGTAATGTTGGCTTGTATGCCCAAGCGCTCAAGATTCTTAATGAATGGCTGAATAACGCGTTCGAAATCTTTTTGAAATACTAAGAACTCAAGATTCAATTGCTCGCCCTTTGCATTTACACGCGCCGTATTCTTGACGCTCCACCCTGCGTCTTCCAGCAACTGCATTGCATGTCGAAGATTTTTGCGCATGGAGCTTGGCTTAGCAGTGCTTGGCACAGTAAAAGGGGAGGTGAATAGTTTCTCGGGGAGGCGGTCTTGGTAGGTCTCTAGTATCGCGAGCTCTTCTCCGTGAGGAAGATCTCGTGACGCTAATTCGGAATTTTCAAAATAGCTCGAATTACGTTTGTACTGATCGTAAAAAAGATTTTGGTTAGTCCACTCGAAATCAAAAGCATAAGACAGCGCCTCACGGACACGCGCATCGCTGAGCTTTTCTTGTCGTGAATTAAGTACGAAGGCTTGCATGCCAGCGGGACGCTGATGCTCAACCTCCTGCTTAATTAAGGTGCCCGAATCAAAAAGCTTCCCAGAATAGGCGTTTGCCCAATTACGCGCGCTCGATTCTGCTCGAAAGTCGTATTCACCGGCTTTGAATGCCTCGAGTGCAACGGTGTTGTCGCTGTAATATTCAAAGGTAAGCTCGTCAAAGTTATACAGTCCTTTGTTGACGGGCAGGTCCCGCCCCCAATAATCTGGGTTTCGTGCATATGTTATGGACCTTCCCGGTTTAAATGACTTTATCGTGTAGGGGCCGTTTCCAACAGGGATATCTAGCGACGCTCTTTCGAAGCCTGATTTCTCCCAATAATGCTTTGCGAGAATCGGCATCTGCCCAAGAATTAGTGGAAGTTCCTTGTTCTTGTTGTTCTTGAACTTAAATGTAACCTTCAGGTCGCTTTCGATCACAACTTCGTTAACATCTCCGTAATATGCGCCATAAAATGGTTGCGCACGTTCGTGGGTTGTTAGCATTTCGAAACTATATTTAACGTCGTTCGCAGTGATGGCATGCCCATCACTAAATTTAGCGTTAGGGTTTAGTTCGAAACTTACCCAAGAGCGATCAGACGGAAGGATTATATTTTTAGCGATTAGTCCGTATTCGGAAAATGCTTCGTCTTCTGAATGCGCTGTAAGCGACTGATATAGCATTCCTGCGCCGGCGGCACTTACACCTTTAACAATAAAAGGGTTGAAGCTATCAAAGCTATTGGCGCGAACGCTTCTACGTAAGGTTCCACCTTTAGGAGCGTCGGGGTTTGCGTAGTTAAAGTGCGTAAAGTCAGCGTCATACTTTAGGTCGCCGTGCATTGCTATGCCGTGTTGGCTTGTTATATTGGAGGCTGGCTCTGTGGCGATACTAAAGTGCGAAACTGAGAAGAGAATAACCAAAAGCAAAAAACGCATAAAAAACCATACTTTATCGTTAGAATTTGGAATAGATCCTAAAGCTAAAAGCACTAATCGTCCATAGCACTTTTCTATAATTTGAAGTAGTCCCGATTAGTTTTACGATGAATAGCTGAATGTTTGTAACGACGGGGCTTAAAGAGACTATCTCAAGGGTAAGATAGTCTGCTGAATTAGGCTTTAGCTATGCTGTTAGCGCCGCCATAAGCTTTTTCTGAGCCTTGGTTCCCGTATAGTTTTGGTGCCTGGGATTGGCCCCGAATAATATCCATCAATTTTTGATTGCGGAGTTTGCTCCTTTGTATCACCAGTCCGTTAACCTGGTTCTTCTCTTGGCATGTTTTAAGTTGCAGAAGAGAGTCTTCCCAGAGATCTGACAGTTTCTCTGACCCTAGGGCATCAATTCCCTGTTTAACTTTTCCAGCTTCAATACCAACGCCTGCACTGGCCATCAGTTTGGCTTTTGTCTGGGCTCGCGCCTTAATTTGATTTAACAAATTTGATTTTGTGTCTGCACAAAACTGGATTTTATCGCTCAGGCGGTCACGAAGCGCTATAGATTCAAGAGTTAGAAATTTTTGAAGTTTTGCTAGGTCTAGGAGGTCTTGCTCTAGAAGTTTGATTAAACTGTCACTAAGTAGTGTCTTTCTTTGAATTAGCTCAGAATTGCTCACAGGGCTTTACCTCGAATAGAAATTTTATCTATTCAAGGTCAAGCATTTTCTGAGCCAAGTTTGCAGTGTTGCTCGAATATGTACCGCTTTCAATTTGCTGGCGAATTGCAGTTACTTTGTCTAAATCTACGTCAGGTAAGGATTTAACGTCAGCCTCTATTTGACCTAGCACTACTGCAGTCGGACTCAAGCTGACATTTAATGCCGACTCCTGTCCGCCACGGCTTGATTCTGACGAATCTGCTGTCGTAGACCCCTTGTTTGCCAATTGCTCATCGTTATTCCGACGAACATTGTCTTGGCGACTCGGGTTTATATTACTTATCTCGATGCTCATGGCATATAACTCTTTGATTACTTACGTCTAGTTTATCGGAAGCTAGTAAAAAAACTTTAATGTATTTTCGAAAAAAAAGTAAAAAAATCACATCAAAATAGAAACTGTACCCGAATCAATGACTTGGGCAACGATGATGCGGTCTGACGATTTGTTCTTAACTCTGATTTGCTCTCCATAGACGCCATTGCTTAAGGCTTCGCCCTTCATCTGTATGGAGATAGTGCTGCTTCTTGCAATGATCACCACTTCGTCTCCTCTTGCTACAAGGTCAGCAGGGCGGAGATAAGAAGGGCGAAAATCTGCGCCTGCTCTTATGCTTCTCGTGAGGGTTAAACCTACGACTTGCTCATGTTTTGTATAGGCCGCATATTGATTTTTGTTGATCTGCTGCTCTTGTAGCTTTAAATGCTTGGCTTGAATGACGGTGTTTCTAGGTATCGCGTGCTTAGCTACGATTTTCTTACCATATATCTTTATCGCCACGTTTACGTATATCTGCCACGTAGGTGACGCGCATGATATCGAAAGTGTATTGCGCTCTGCCTCTAAAGGCGGTCGCTTTAACTCGAAATTAATTGCCGTCTCGCAAGAATTTTGCTGCAGTCTCGGATCAATGTTGCCGATTTGATACTCCGTGCGGAAGGTGTCTGCCGCTACCGACTGTAAGCGCTCGCTGATAAACATGTCAGCACGGTCTGTCAGCGTTAAGAGTTCCGCCTCAGTGTGCATCTCCGCCGTGGTCGTCGCGCTTATCGAAAGTAATAGTGTATATGTAAAAATTCTAACAATATTCACTTTATCGCCTATATTAGTTGTCATAGGTTGTCCGGTTTAATGGGCATGGCGCCGATATGTTGGCGTTTTTTGGGATTTTGATGCGCTCTGCGCTTGATGATGCAATCTACGCGCCGATTAAACAAAACTGGTCTATGATTGGTTTGAATCGGAGTGTTTTTCCGTATTTCGTTTTAGAGGGGTTATTCGTGTGGCAGGCGTATTAGACAGCGTTAATCAACGCACTCAGCTTGTGGGCCAAAATCGACTAGAGCTTTTGCTTTTTCGGCTAGTGGGTGGTCAGGTTTATGGGATCAACGTCTTTAAGGTCAAAGAGGTGCTTCAATGCCCTAGATTAACGACACTTCCAAAAAGTAATCCTGTTGTAAAAGGTGTTGCACATATTCGCGGAGGGACAATCCCAGTTCTGGATATGGGCATGGCGACCGGTCAACGCGCGGTATCTGATACAGACCTTGCAGATCATTTTATTATCATTACTGAGTACAACCGAAAGACTCAAGGTTTTTTGGTCGCAGGGGTTGAGCGAATAGTTAACCTTAATTGGGAAGAAATTCATCCACCACCTAAAGGGTCAGGTCGTGAGAACTATCTCACTGCGGTGACGGAAATCGATAATAAGCTAGTTGAAATTATTGATGTTGAAAAAATACTTGCAGAGGTTTCGCCTGTCGACGATTCCTTGAATAGCCAAACTCTTGCATCGGTTAGTGAAAGGGATTCACTTAGTAGTCATAAAATACTTGTCGTCGATGACTCCGTGGTTGCACGTAAGCAAGTCAGAAACTGCTTAAGCGCGATTGGCATTGAAGTTGATCTCAAAAATGATGGCATGGCTGCTTATAAACACCTTCGCGAGCTTACGGCAGACGGTAGTTCTGCTTCAGATCACTATACTATGATGATCTCGGACGTTGAGATGCCTGAAATGGATGGCTACACGTTAACGGCTAAGTGCAAAAGCGAACCGCCTTTATCAGACCTATTCATCATGCTGCATACATCGTTAAGTGGTGTGTTCAATCAGGCAATGGTTCAGAAGGTGGGTGCGGACGACTTTATGGCAAAGTTTAGCCCAGATGAGTTAGCAGAGAAAGTAATGGATATTGTTGAAAAAATCGAAAATGCGGCTAAATCATAGATGATAAAAAAGACATTTTCGGCTGAAGAGTACGAGGCGTTTTGTGAATTTCTAGACTCAGCATGCGGCATTGTACTGGGCGCCAACAAAGAATATTTGGTATCCAGTCGTATGCGACCTGTTCTTGAGAAGTTTGAGCTTGAAAACTTAGCCACGCTTTTGTCACGGCTTCGCTCTGGCAGTGCGCCTTTGCGACAGGCTGTTGTTGATGCAATGACAACAAATGAAACTTTGTGGTTTCGTGACGCTCACCCGTTTAAGTACTTTCAAGACACGTTGCTGGATCAATTGTATGAATCTGCTAAAGGCCGGAAAGTTCGGATTTGGTCAGCGGCGTGCTCTAGCGGGCAGGAGCCTTATTCTCTTTCTATGTGTATTGCAGAGCACGCGCGTCTAAAGCCTTTAGCGGCAAGTCGCGGTGTTGAAATAGTGGCGACCGATATCTCTTCGGCCATTTTAGCCGCAGCAAAGAAAGGGGAATATGACAGTCTCGCTCTTAACAGGGGAATGCCTAAGGAGCGTCTAGCTGCTTTTTTCGACGACTCCGGCAGCGGAACGTGGACAGTCAAAGCTGCCATTAAGAGCCGAATACAGTTTAAGCCTTTAAATCTTCAAGAAAACTACGTTGCCTTGGGTGGAAAGTTAGATATGGTATTTTGCCGTAACGTGTTGATTTATTTCTCCGCAGAAAATAAAGCGAAGATACTGAATAAAATCCATTCTCAACTGCGCCCCGGTGGCTTGTTGATGCTTGGGGCAAGCGAGTCTATTGGTACCGCGGGTGCTAAGTTTGAGATGCGCCAGTATCCTGGCGGTATCGTTTATCAGGCTAAATAGGCTTGTCGACTGTTGCAATTGTGGTTTTCCTCGTATAAATTACCGCGCTTCTTTGAGGTGTTCGGCGATGTTTGTTTTCGTTTGATTCTCAAGGTACGGTGAGGTGGCCGAGCGGTCGAAGGCGCACGCCTGGAAAGTGTGTATACGGCAACGTATCGAGGGTTCGAATCCCTCCCTCACCGCCAATTAATTCCTTTTAAATCAATATATTATTGATGTATTCTAATCATCTTTCTAAATAAGTATTCGTCGATACCACATCTTAAGTAACTTCACCGCACGCTTGGTCGAAAATTAATTCCAAATTTTATGTACGAGCTTGCGTCAACTTTAAAGTCAGGGGCTTGCAGGTCTCCATTTTCCAGTCTGAGTGCACGTAAACCTCCAACTCCGCCTTCTAGCTTAAGCCATAGGTTTTCATAGATTCGGTGTTCTCCCGAAAGTCCGAAGTCCCAGCCACTTATTTCCTGGCTAATTTCTGTAGATTCTTGGTCAAGCTGCCAAGAGCTGCCGGTTGGTGACGCTCCGAAGCGAAAGAGTGAGTCTTGGGTGGGCGCATATAGTATTGCGGGCCAGGGTATAATTGCACTTAGGCTCCACTGGTCGCTCAATTGGAAATATGCACCTAGATAGGGGAGGTAGGTGTCCTCTAACCCCCCGACGTTAAAATACAAGCCAAATGCCCACCAAGTGGTTTCGCTATGTACCTTGCGGCTAAAAATGCCCCCGAGTGTCTCCCAACTCCATTGCGAGTTCTCTATGCTTGCCTTGTAGGCAAGTGGGGCAATAAAACCCCCGACTTGAGTTCTCTTGTCTACTTGTCTCAGCCATCCTACGGGCAGTGCTGCTTGGGTGACATCGAAAGACTCAAAGCTAGCATTGTTAGACTTAAGGTGTGAGTTATTCACCCACTCACCAACGAAGATAATATCTTTAGGGCTGGCTAAAAATGGCACGATTGCGCTTTGAGAAAAAGTGGTTTGATCAATTGAGATTTTGGACTTGTCTTCAAGTACAAGAGTTGTGTCTCCGTATACTTTGTGTTCTATATACGCGAGAGGCATGAAGGGCACGTTACTTGTTGTTCTTTGGAACACTATTTCGCTGCTGGAAAAGTCTTGCATCGCGGCATCAAAAAAGCCACTAGCATGGGCCGCCCCGCTATGCAGTCCAACGGCGCAATATATGGCGAGGTGGCACAGTTTAACCTTTAGCTGCTGCAGGGATTGTGTTGGGCTCATCGTTTTTGCTTTGTATTGAGTGGGTGTTGACGCTTTTGATTATTGTAATTGTTTTAATCGGCCTTATAACCACATCTTAGCGCACCGGTCTGCGCAGTGCTAGCTTACCAGCGGTGTTAAATCAGCGGCTCTAACCCCCATATTTGCAGATCTTCTGCACGTTTTTGCTCATGATGATGACTTTTGTGAACTAAAGGTATTTACGAAAGGGGTGGCATACTGCCTAAGACGAAAAAATTGTATATACTACCGCCCCATTTTAACCGACCAAAGGTCGTTGACGTTTTAATCAGCTTTTCTGATTTGAGGGTTTTCATTGTATGCCGATTTATGAATATTCCTGTGGTGCATGCGGATTTGAAAAAGATGTATTGCAAAAAATTAGCGATGCGCCGTTATCCATGTGTCCAGAGTGTGGAAAAGAATCGTTTACCAAACAGATATCTGCCCCTGGTTTTCGTTTATCTGGCGGAGGCTGGTACGAAACCGATTTTAAAACGGGTAAGAAGAAAAATTTAGCGGGCGACCAAGGTAAGTCGGGCGCTCCAAGTAAAGCCAAAGATAGTGCTGCCTGAGTAAGCTTTCGCGGCCCTGAGTCGAACAAACAATTTTTGAAAATAAGTAGGACAAGTCTATGCGCAGCCATTATTGCGGACGAGTAAATGAAGAGTTAATTGGTCAAGAAGTCACTATCTGCGGTTGGGTCCACCGTCGCCGAGATCATGGTGGTGTTATCTTCCTTGATATGCGTGATAGAGAAGGCGTGGCTCAGGTTGTTTTTGATCCTGATACCGTAGAAAGTTTTGCTGCTGCCGAGAAAGTTCGTAGCGAATATGTACTGCAGATTAAAGGCTTTGTTCGTGGTCGACCTGAAGGTACGATCAATAACGACATGTCCACGGGTAAGATTGAGATCCTTGGTAAAGAGTTGACTGTACTGAATGCATCTGAGACGCCTCCGTTTCCTTTGGATGAGTATGTTGATGTAGGTGAAGAGACGAGATTGAAATATCGTTTTATGGATCTTCGTCGCCCGGAAATGCTCAACAAACTAATGTTCCGCTCTAAAGTCACGACGTATATCCGATCTTTTCTAGATAGAGAAGGATTCATGGACGTAGAGACACCGATTCTCACTCGAGCGACGCCTGAAGGTGCGCGTGACTACTTGGTTCCTAGCCGCACGCATCCAGGGAGTTTCTTCGCGCTACCTCAATCTCCGCAATTATTTAAGCAGTTGTTAATGGTAGCGGGTGTCGATCGTTACTATCAAATAGCCAAGTGTTTCCGTGATGAAGATCTTCGTGCAGATCGTCAGCCTGAATTTACCCAGGTGGATCTAGAGGTCTCATACATGGATGAAGATTCAATCATGGCTATGATGGAATCGCTCGTTGGCTCTATGTTTAAAGACTTGATGGGTAAAGACCTAGGTGCTTTTCCTCGCATGTCTTATGAAGACGCAATGAATCGCTACGGCAGTGACAAGCCAGACCTGCGGATCCCGTTGGAAATTGTCGATGTGGCTGACTTGATGGCTAGCATTGACTTCAAAGTGTTCGCTGGTCCTGCGAAAGACCCGAAAGGGCGCGTAGCGGCCCTTAAAGTGAGCGGCGGGGCTGTGTTGTCGCGTAAGCAGATAGATGAATACACTAAGTTTGTAGGGATATACGGCGCCAAAGGTTTAGCTTGGATCAAGGTTAACGAGCTTGAAAAAGGAGCAGAGGGTCTGCAGTCTCCTATCGTTAAGTTCTTAGGTCACGACGTGGCGATGCAGATTATGGAGCGCCTAGGTGCTGCGAATGGCGATATCGTGTTCTTTGGTGCAGATAAAACGAAGGTTGTTAACGAGGCTCTTGGCGCTTTGCGCTGCAAATTGGGCGAGGATTTAGATCTCTATACGACAGATTGGGCGCCAATGTGGGTTGTCGATTTCCCAATGTTTGAAGAGCTTGATGGTGGCGCTTTAACAGCGATACACCACCCGTTTACCGCACCTTCCTGTACACCAGAAGAGCTGAAAGCAAGTCCTGCAACAGCCTTATCTCGCGCCTACGACATGGTCTTGAATGGCACAGAGCTTGGTGGTGGTTCGATCCGTATCCACGATGGCGCGATGCAGAGCACTGTGTTCGATATCTTGGGTATCGACGACGAAGAGCAGCAAAACAAATTTGGCTTCTTGTTGGATGCTCTAAAATATGGTTGCCCTCCACATGGTGGTTTGGCATTTGGCTTAGATCGCTTGGTTATGTTGATGACGGGGTCAAGCTCGATTCGTGAAGTTATCGCATTCCCTAAAACGCAAAGCGCGACTGACGTACTAACGAAAGCCCCTGGTACTGTCGATAAAAAGCAATTGCGTGAGTTGAGCATTCGCGTGAATTTGCCTGAGCCTGAGAAGAAAGAAACTACGGGCGAGTAAGTAGGAGTAAAGTATGGCCGGCCATAGTAAGTGGGCTAATATACGGCACCGTAAAGCTGCGCAAGACTCTAAGCGTGGCAAAGTGTTTACGAAAATAATTCGTGAGCTCGTTGTAGCGGCAAAAGAAGGTGGCGGCGTTGTCGAAGATAACCCCCGGCTGCGAGCAACAGTTGATAAGGCGCTCGGTTCGAATATGAAGCGGGATACCATCGACAAAGCAATTGCGCGGGGCGCGGGCGGCGGTGAGGGCGATAACTATGATGAACTTACCTACGAAGGTTATGGTCCTGGTGGCGTTGCAGTATTAGTCGAATCCATGACGGATAATCGTAATCGCACAGTTGCAGAGGTGCGGCACGCTTTTAATAAGTCTGGTGGGAATCTCGGCACTGACGGTTCGGTTGCTTACCTATTTAGTAAGCAAGGTAGCTTGATCTTTTCTCAAGAAGTCGACGAAGACCAGTTGCTTGAGTCTGCGTTAGAGTTTGGTGCGGATGATGTGTTGACTCAGGATGATGGCTCGTTTGAAGTTATTACTCAGCCCGCTGAATTTTTAGCCGTTAAAGATGGGCTTGCTTCAACCGGACTAGTAGTCGAGCAGGCAGAAATCGCTATGGTCCCGAGCACAACCGCGCCCATGGATGTTGATGGTGCGGAAAAGATTCTACGCTTGATAGATGCGCTTGAAGATCTAGACGATGTGCAGAATGTTTACACCAATGCAGAAATATCCGACGATGTGATGGAGTTGTTGCAGTAAAGCGTTTAGCTTCAATGTTCGTCTGATGTTTGATAGGAAGGGGCTTTTTTAAAGCCCCTTTTTTGTTTTTGATTGAGGAATATTAGCTGTCTTGCGAATAATTAAGTTTCGGTATCGATTTTGTCTTCATACACTAGTTGATCGGTCTTTTAAGAGTGTTAGGTAATGGCTTTTATTTTAGGTATCGACCCAGGCTCTCGGATTACAGGTTATGGGGTGTTAAATTTCCAGTCTGGAAAAGCGTCCTATGTCGCAAGTGGCTGTATTCGAGTAAATGGTGAAACGCTCGCAGAAAAATTGGGCATCATTTTCAATGGCGTGACTCAGTTAATAGAGCAGTACTCTCCTGATGAATTTGCGATTGAAGAAGTGTTTATGGCGCGCAACCCCGATTCGGCGTTAAAGCTAGGTCAAGCGCGTGGTGCAGCGATTGTGGCTGCTGTAACGGCAGGCTTGCCTGTCAGTGAATATGCCGCTAGAAAGGTCAAACAAGCAGTGGTGGGCAAGGGTTCGGCTGATAAGGCGCAGGTTCAGCATATGGTTGTTCATCTTCTAGGTTTAAATGCAACGCCTCAGGCGGACGCATCAGATGCCTTGGCAATCGCGCTCTGTCATGCGCACACTCAAGAGCACCTTGTTCGTGTGTCTGGGAGTTCGTCAGACCCCGCTTCTGGCGTCTCACATAGTCGCAGAGGGCGAATGAGTTAATGGTTTTCTTAAAATTAAAAAAGTGAATACAAAGTGATTGGAAAGGTTAAAGGTCTACTAGAAGCAAAGAATACGCATCAAGCCTTAATTGATGTTGGTGGGCTTTGTTACGAGATTGAAGTGCCGCTATCAACGGCGTTCAATTTACCTCAAGTTGGCGAGCATGTTGAGCTGTATACCCATTTCGTTGTTAGGGAAGATGCACAGCTTTTGTTTGGTTTTGACAAGCCTAGTGATCGAGATACGTTTAGAGTATTGATTCGAGTCAACGGGGTTGGTCCGAAGTTGGCCGTAGCTATCCTGAGTGGCTTGTCTTCTAACGACCTTGCTTCTTGTGTTGAACATGAAGATGTGAGTGCTCTGGTTAAGTTGCCCGGTATTGGGAAAAAGACCGCAGAGCGTCTCTTAATTGAGCTTCGCGACAAATTAAAGGTGTTTGGTGGGGACGTCTCAACTTCTACTGGCGCGGTCCCAGTTTCGGGTTCAGCCAGAGCGGATACTGAAGCGGAATCGGCCTTGATTTCATTGGGGTATAAGCCTGTAGACGCTGCGAAAGTTGTTAAACAGCATTATGATTCCAGCCTGAGTGTCGAAGCGCTAATTAAGTTATGTCTGAAAGCTATGATGTAATGTTCTGGGTCGTTGAGGGGCTTTGTTCCGCTTACTGAAGTAACCGATATTTAACTTTCTCAGCCCTTCGCTCACTGTAAACTAAAGTAGATTTAGTTAATTAGACAAAAACGTAATGATTGAAGCTGATCGTATTATTTCCGCCGTTCCTGGCCCTAGCGGGCGAATTCAGGTCGAGGAACAACAAGATCGCGCTATTCGACCTAAGAAGCTGGTCGACTATGTCGGTCAGCCGGCCGTTAAAGAGCAAATGAGCATTTTTGTTGAGGCAGCGCTTAAACGGAAAGAAGCCTTAGACCATGTGCTTATATTTGGTCCGCCGGGTTTAGGTAAAACTACCTTAGCCAACATCTTGGCAAATGAACTTGAATCGAACATCAAGTCTACTTCAGGCCCCGTGCTCGAAAAAGCCGGTGATTTGGCTGCCATGCTTACCAATTTAGAAGCGGGCGATATTCTTTTCATCGATGAGATACATCGCTTAAGCTCCAACGTCGAAGAAGTGTTGTACCCTGCGATGGAAGACTATCAGCTCGATATTATGATCGGCGAAGGTCCGGCAGCGCGCTCCATAAAACTCGATTTACCACCGTTTACCCTTGTTGGCGCCACCACGCGTGCAGGGCTTTTGACATCGCCACTTCGCGACCGGTTTGGAATCGTTCAGCGTCTGGAATTTTACAATGTAGCGGATCTTGCTTCTATTGTTTCTCGTTCGGCAAGGCTTTCGGGTGTTGAAATGGACGAGTTAGGAGGCCTCGAAATTGCGAAGCGTTCTCGAGGCACTCCTAGAATTGCAAATCGACTCCTAAGGCGTGTGCGTGATTATGCTGAAGTAAGGGGTGACGGAAAAATAACCAAAGACCTCGCAGACAAAGCGCTCAATATGCTAAATGTTGATGCCTGCGGGTTTGATCATATGGACCGCAGACTCTTACTTACGATGATAGAAAACTTTGGTGGTGGGCCGGTTGGTGTAGAAAGTATGGCGGCTGCAATCAGCGAAGAACGCGGCACAATTGAGGATGTGCTAGAACCTTACTTGATTCAGCAGGGGTATTTGCTAAGAACTCCTCGCGGACGCATGACGACTGATAAAGCTTGGGCGCACTTTGGGCTTAAAATGCCTGAGGAAGGCTAAGGAATGCATAATCCGGCGACTATTGGCAATAATGATTTTTTTTGGCCGATTCGAGTCTATTTAGAAGATACGGATGCTGGTGGCATCGTTTTTTACGCAAATTACCTTAAATTTTTTGAGCGCGCGCGGACTGAGTTTGTTAGGCAGGCTGGGTTTAGTATGCGAAGCAAACTTGCAGAGGGTTTGAGCTTTGTTGTGCACTCTTTAGAGATGTCGTACAAATCGTCTGCGTTTCTGGATGATGAGTTGCTTGTTGGTGTTGAAGTAGAAGTGTTGCGTAAGACGAATTTTACTGTACGTCAATGGTTGGTGCGAAAGTCCGAGCCAGAGACTGTTTTAGCAGAGGGTCGCATTACAGTGGCATGCGTTAAATTAGAAAATGGAAAACCAAATAAAATGCCTGACGATTTGCAGAATGCGTTGTCAGGAAATTTCGATTCAAGGGGAAAGTAAGTGCAAGAGCAGATTTCAATCTGGGGCCTGATTGTCGACGCGAGTTTTGTGGTTCAGTTAGTGATGCTCATTTTATTGGCGGCTTCGATCGCGTCGTGGTTTTTAATATTCCAGCGGGCGGCTTACTTTAAGGCAGCGAGGCAAAACCAGTTGGCATTCGAAGAGCGCTTTTGGTCGGGCATGGACCTTAGTCGCCTTTACCGCGAGGCTGAAAGCCCTGAAGGGCAAGAGTATATATTCAGAGCTGGCTTCAAAGAGTTTAATCGCTTAACTCAACAAGCAGGCATGGACCCAGAGGCGGTGATGGATGGAACTCAAAGGGCGATGCGCGTCGCGCTCTCCAGAGAATCTGATCGCTTAGATGCAAACTTACCATTTCTAGCGACCGTCGGTTCAACTAGTCCTTATGTGGGTTTGTTTGGAACTGTCTGGGGTATTATGAATTCTTTTCTTGGGTTGGCCCAAGAGCAACAGGCCACTCTAGCTACAGTGGCGCCTGGGATATCTGAGGCCTTGGTCGCAACGGCCATGGGTCTTTTTGCCGCGATTCCTGCGGTAGTGGCTTATAACCGCTTCTCGGCTAACTCCGATCGCTTGTACAGCTCGTATGAGACATTTGCTGACGAATTTTCAAGTATTCTTCATCGGAATGTACATTCAAACAACACCCAGACAAAAGCGACGGAAGAAGCTTAATGGCTAGAAATAAGCGCAAGCCTATGTCAGAGATTAACGTCGTTCCTTATATCGACGTTATGCTCGTGCTGCTCATAATCTTTATGGTGACTGCGCCCATGCTGACGCAAGGCATTAAGATTGATTTGCCGAAAATTGAGTCGAGCCCCGTTACTCTAGAGCAAAATCAAGAGCCTTTGATTATCTCTGTAGACCTTAACGGCGCCTATTACATGGAAATGAGCAAGCTTTCCAACGCGCCATTAGAGTTGGAAGACCTGCTTACTAAATCAAAAGGCCTCTTAGAGCAAAACCCTTCGTTGGCGGTTCTCATCCGTGGAGATAAGAATGTCGAGTATGGCGCTGTTGTTGAGTTGATGGCTGCTCTGCAGGCTGCCGGTGCTCAGGGCGTAGGTTTAATAACTGAAGATCCATGAGTAAACTTAGCCAAGAAAGTAAACTAAAACAATGGCTTGCCTTGTTAAAAATATGGCGCGACGGATTGACTAAAGGCCATCGGCGGTATTTGTTCGCAAGCGTCGGTGTGCATGTTCTTGTTGTTGTCTTGATGTCTTGGTCTTGGCACAGTTCTGATGCTGTGAAAACCTTTGAAATTCCGAGCAGCGTGCAAGCGCGAGTGCTTAGTTCGGCAGAAATAGAAGAGCTCCCTTATAAGCAGAAACAACGGCAAGAGGTAGTTGATAAGCAGCGGAAAAAAGAACTCGCTCTCAAGAAGAAAAAAGAGCTAGAAAAGAAGCGTAAGCTCGAAGCGAAAAAGAAGAAACAAGTAGACGATCAGAAGCGCGTATTAGCTCAGAAGAAGAAAGCAGAGCAGCTCAAGCGAGCAGAAGTTAAAAAAGAGGCTGAGCGTAAGCAGAAGATCGCCGACAAGAAACGTTTGGAGCAACAAGCAGCTGAAGCAGCAGAGAGAGAACAAGAGAAACTGCAAGACCGTATTAAAAGGAAGGAAGTAGCAGAGGAGCAGGAGGCGCTTAAGCGTTTAGAAGCATTGGCTGAATCGCGAGAGCAAGCATTGCGGGATAAAATGTTAGTGGATCGGTTGGCGGCAGTGAAAGAGTTAAATGCAAGCGACAATAATGCGCCAGTGCCCTTTGATCTAGATGAGAAAACTAGGTTTCTGTCAATTATAAAAAGTCGCATAGAGTCGCGGTGGTATGTTCCTCCTAATTCCGGGAGCTCTTATGTCGTCTTAAGGATACAGTTACTGCCATCAGGTGAGCTTTCTAGTGTCAAAGTGATCGAGAGTAGCGGTAATGGGGCATTAGACCAGTCGGCACTTGCTGCGGTGAATGCAGTAAAAAAGTTTGAGGTTCCTAAAGATCCTAAATTTTTTGATGAGTACTTTCGAAGTTTTCAAATGAGTTTTAAACCCCCAGAGTGATTAAGTAATTATGTTAGTAAGATTTTTGTTCTTTGTGGTGTTGTTGGGCTTTTGGTCTAGTGCACAGAGCGAGCTGTTGATTGAGATCACAAAAGGTTCGGATGATGCGCTGCCAATTGCGGTAGTTCCATTTACGAATAGGGCTAGCGGCCCCTTGGGTGCCGACGTGTCTGCAATTATTGATGCAGACTTAAATCGCAGTGGTGATTTCAAAACGCTTACGACGAGTCGTATGTTAAGCCTTCCAAACAGCTCTAGTGATGTGCACTTTCGAGATTGGAGAATGTTAGGTCAGAGTTTTGTCTTGGTTGGGCAGATTAGTGCAGATGCGTCAGGGAATCGCATTCATGTTCAATATGAACTCATGGACGTGTACAACCAAAAACGAATTATCGGTGAATTAATTTCGTCGTCGAAAACGGGTTTGCGAAAGCTAGCGCATCGAATTGCGGATAAAGTTTACGAAACTATTACAGGTGTTCCTGGTGTATTTTCCACTAAAATTGCTTACGTAACATTGAAGCAGCTACCTAATAAAACACAAGAATACCGTCTTCAGGTGGCAGATGCTGATGGTCAGAACGCGTTCACTTTGTTTAAGAGTCCCAAGACGATGTTGTCACCGGCTTGGTCTCATGATGGAACGCGAATCTCTTATGTTTCGTTTGAGAGTGGTCGGCCTGCCATTTATGTTCAAGAAATAAAATCGGCAAAGAAAACAAAAATTACGAATTTTAAAGGCCTGAATAGCGCTCCAACTTGGTCGCCGGATGACTCAAAGATATTGATGACTTTGTCCAAAGACGGCAACGCTGAGCTATATTCGTACCACTTAGCGTCTAGCAGTCTAGACCGCTTAACGAATCACTATGGTATTGATACAGAGGCAAGCTGGTCGCCGAATGGAAGCACAATAGCATTTACGAGTGACCGCTCTGGAACGCCTCAGATTTACAGTATGGGTTTGATAGATCGGAAGCCTAAGCGGCTGACTTTTCAGGGTCGCTATAATGCGCGCCCTCGTTTTTCTTATGACGGGAAAACGATTTATTATGTCCATAAGGCTCGGGACGACTACCATATTGCTGCAATAGGGGCTGATGGTGGAGATAATCGTATCTTGACCTCAACCCCGTTGGATGAATCGCCAAGCGTAGCCCCTAACGGGCGAATGATTATATATGCAACCAAACGCTCAGGTGTCGGTGTGCTGGGAGTGGTATCTGTTGACGGAGATTCTAAGTATTTCCTACCATCAAATTATGGAGAGGTGAGGGAGCCTGCGTGGTCACCTTTTCTAAACTAAAATTATAGCTAGGGCGCTTGTATGCGCCTGATGGCTTGGTTAGTATGCTTGTCAGTCCCCTAGCAGAGGCTGCGCAAGATAATGTTTTTTAATTGACGCTATAACAGGTGATTCTCAGTTTAAAAGACTATAAAAATTAAGCGGTTGACATCAGACATTACAAATATGAAGGAAAGAAAATGAAACTAGATTCACTTAAGTACGGTTTAGCATTGGTTTTGGCCACCACATTATTGGTTGGTTGTGAAACCACAAGCACTGCTGACGAAGAGCCAGTTGAGCCAGTAGCAGAAGGTTCTGCTAACGGCGCGGGTGAAACTAGTTCAGCACCAGGCGAAGATCAACTAACTGAGCAGCAGATGGCTGAGCAGAAAGCGCAAGAAGCCGCTCAGAAAGAACAATCGGCAATGCGAGAAGTTCGTACGTTCTACTTCGATCTAGATCAGTCTACGATCAAATCTGAGTCGCGTGCTCCACTAGCAGCGCATGCAGCATTTTTGGCGGCAAACCCGAACTCAATGATTGTTTTGGAAGGTCATTGTGATGAGCGTGGCACTAAAGAGTACAACATCGCTTTGGGTGAGCGTCGTGCTAAGTCGATTGCTCAGTTCTTGAAAGTTAACGGAGCAAGCGATGCTCAAATCGAAGTGGTTAGCTATGGCGAAGAGCAGCCAGCAGTTATGGGTTCCAATGAGCAATCATGGTCTCAAAATCGTCGAGTATTCGTTGAGTACAAATAAGTTATGATGTGGATTAATTCACGCGGAAAGGGGCTTCTATTGAAGTCCTTTTTTGTTTGTTTCCTATTTAGTTTTGAAGTGAATGCAAAGACACTGATTTTTCAGTCGAGCTCTGAACGTACTTCAAATGCCCAGGTAAGCGAAAAGGCTCCATCTGCAGCATCTCCTGATATTGCAGCGCCAGTGGTCACGCCGCCAGTTTCTGCAAGGTCGGGCGGCTCAAATGTCAACTCAGAGCTCTTCTTTATGGTTGAGCAGCTCACTCAAGAGGTTATGCAATTGAGGGGCTTGCTAGAAGAGCAGGGTTACAAGTTGCAGCAACTAGAGACTACGGCCAAAGACAGATATCGCGACCTAGATGGGCGCATATTGCAACTTAGCAAAGAAGCCCAAGTGTCGGTCACTCCCAAGGTGGCTGTCGCGTCTGTACCTCTTAATGGGCCCGCTATAGTTCCGGTATCTACCGTTGATACTTCACTTACCTCACAAGGTTCAGCGATTGCTTCTGAGGGTGAAACGGATGCACAGAAGGCGGAGTATCAGGCAGCCTATGCATTTGTTCGAGATAAGCAGTTTCCTGAGGCGGTCGATGCGCTGCATAAGTATGTAGAAAAGTATCCTACGGGCAACCTGACAGGGAATGCCTTTTATTGGTTGGGTGAGGTTTATCTTGCGATCCCAAAGCTTGAGCAAGCTAAGCAGGCTCTGATGATCGTAGTGAAGACCTTTCCGGGTCACCGTAAGCAGGCTGACGCAATGTATAAGCTCGCCATAGCGTTCGATCGGCTCCAAGATCCAGCTAAGGCCGAGATCTATTTGAAGGCGGTTCAGCAAGAGTTTCCAGGGTCAACTGCAGCTAAGCTTGCAGAAAGTTATGCGATTAATAGGTAAGCCTCTGTTTTAAAACATAATTGTATGTTTTATGTACGGTTTTAAAATACCGTTAAAATATTCATTTTGGGGTTGTTATTTTTTTTAGAATCATTACTATATGCGCCTTGTTGGGTCGTTAGCTCAGTTGGTAGAGCAGTTGGCTTTTAACCAATTGGTCGCAGGTTCGAATCCCGCACGACCCACCATTTTCTTTCCTAAATCTTCATCGGCACGCCGTTGTTTAGATCAATCAGTTCAGCTACTTACTCAGTTTGCGCATCTAGAGCATTTGGCTCTCGAGCGCTATAATCTGCCGGCAACTACTTTTTGATTATAGGCATTAAATGAGCACGATCGAAGACCGCATTTTAGTGCAAGAGCACTTAGCCCACGAAAAAATCCCAAAGGTTCTTGAGATTCAAGAAAGAGAGCTCTTAAAGAACGAAATAAAAAGCCTCCTGATTGAGAAAGGTGCTGCACTGGTTGCACATTACTATACGAGCGACGAAATTCAAGCCCTAGCGGAAGAGACTGGCGGTTGTGTATCGGACTCGTTGGAAATGGCTCGCTTTGGTGCTGAGCACCCAGCAAAAACCCTTGTTGTTGCTGGCGTTAAGTTTATGGGTGAGACTGCAAAGATTCTTAGTCCTGAGAAAACGATCTTAATGCCTACGCTTGAAGCAACCTGCTCGTTGGATATTGGGTGTCCTATTGAAGAGTTTTCGAAATTTTGTGATGAGAACCCCGATCGCACGGTGGTTGTGTATGCAAACACTTCAGCTGAAGTGAAGGCAAGAGCGGATTGGGTGGTAACATCTAGCATTGCGCTTGACGTTGTTGAGCACTTAGACCGTGAAGGTAAGAAGATAATCTGGGGTCCAGATAAACACTTAGGTGCATATATTCAAAACCAGACTGGCGCAGATATGCTGCTTTGGGATGGGGCGTGCATCGTGCATGAGGAGTTTAAAGCGCAAGGTATCCAAGATCTCAAATCTATTTATCCTGATGCGGCTGTGCTTGTGCACCCTGAGTCACCGCAGGCGATGGTGGAACTTGCCGATGCTGTTGGGTCAACTTCCCAATTGATAAAGGCGTCTCAAGACCTTCCGAACGATGAATTTATCGTGGCGACGGACAATGGAATCTTTTATAAGATGCGCCAACTCTCTCCCTCAAAAACCTTCATAGAGGCCCCGACTGGCGGCAGTGGCGCTACGTGTCGCAGTTGCGCGCATTGCCCTTGGATGGCAATGAATGGGCTCGAAGGGATTCGTGACGTGTTACTTAACGTCGATAATGAAGTACTTGTTGGTGAGGATTTACGCGTTAAAGCATTAGCCCCCTTGTCGCGAATGCTAGAGTTTAAAAAGCCTTAAAAAGCCGGATTTTCCTTCATTTCATAAACGTCGTCGAGAAGCTGCCTTAAAAGAGTGGCTTGGCGGCTGTTTGGTTTCGCTTTCTTAATGCCTAGATTTAACTGCTCTATAGCGTAATTAAGTTGATTAGTCAGCATGAAGTACTGCCCGCGTGCGTGATGCACTGCCGCTATGTTGCCGGCTTGACCGTGGACTTCTGCAAGCATGTACCATATCAGTGGGTTTTCAATGCGTTCTCGAGCCAGTTGGACCAGTATGTTTTCCGCTCCTTGAAAGTTCTGTTCGGTTTGATAGATATCAGCTAGAGCGATGGACGTCGGATAGTTGTTTGGATTTCGCTGCAGCAAGCTCTCTAGTTTCTTGATAGCGTCTTCTTTTTTGCCGCTTAGATACATAGCGTCTGCAAGAACTACTTCAAGAGATATATGAGCAGGGTATTTAGCGTTTAACGCTATTAGAATCTCTAAAGACTTTCTGGGATTATGTTTTAGTAGCGAGTAAGCAAGGCCAAACTTTGCGCCATCTACTTGCGCTGTGTTGCCTCGCGAGATAATAGACTCGAAATACTTAGCTGCAGCGTGCTCGTTTTCTGAGTAGTCTGCGGCAATAAGATTCTTGCAGATATGGTACTCAAGGGTATCCACGTAGCTTTTTAACTCATACTGGTCGGCACGATTGCGGGTGTCGGACACTCTGTTTTCAGATAATGGGTGAGTAGAGAGGTATTCAGGCATTGCGTTGCCTTGGAGTCTGCTTGCCTTTAGCATGCGTTCAAACATCATAGGCATAGATCTTGGGTCATAGTTTGAACGATACAAGGTATCTATCCCAATTCTGTCTGCCTCTTGCTCGTTTTGGCGTGAATAACCGAGTTGCTTTTCAACAGAAAGGGCTTGCGTTGATGCCAGGGCAGCTATTCCCGCGTCTGATCCAGTGGTAGCGGCGAGCACCACGCTCGCTAACACGCCTGCCAAGGTAAGGGGAGTTGATAATTTCTGTTGCTCGAGGCGGCGCGCATAATGACGTTGACTGAGGTGCGCTAATTCGTGCGCTATTACAGAAGCGAATTCTTGCTCGGTGGCGGCATACAGAAACAAGCCGGAGTTAACTCCAATCACGCTGCCAGGCACTGCAAATGCGTTAAGTTGAGGGCTATCGAGCACAACGAAACGAAAATCTCGGTCTATCACAGCCGAATTTGGTGCCAATGAATAAACCAGTTGTGTGAGGTAGTCTTCAATTATAGGGTTGTCGTATGTTCTCACTTGGCCTCTGAGAGACCTTAGCCACGAACTTCCTAATTTTCGTTCTTGGTCTATTGAGACTAGGCGAGACGACGCGTTGCCTAAACTGGGGAGGTCGTCATTTGCATAGGCACCGCAACCGCCAGCTAAAAGGGAGGCGCCGAATGCTATAGCAAGTAAAGAGTTAAGAGAGAGCTTCATTCGCTGATCTTTTTATAGTCATGAACGCTTAGTTTAGCTTAAAGGAAAACGAATTCGGTAAAATGTTAGATGATTGTCATGCTTTCGAAGCTCTTTGGTAAAAACTAGTCTTGTGTTTGTAGCGCTGCATGTTACCTTTTGGCTTTATAGGGGAAGGCTTATGCAGATAGATATCGTAGTTGATGCGCGTGAAGAAAATTGTCCGATGCCCCTTCTTAGGGCCAAGATGGCCCTGAATAAGATGGCAAATGGGCAGTGTTTGCAGGTATTGGCCACTGATGCCGGCTCTGTTCGTGACTTTGAGGCTTTTATCCGTTTGACGAGCCATGATCTTTCGTCGGAAATTGTTGGCGATGAATATATTTATTACATAGTGAAAAGTGAGTAGGGCAATATAAGTCATGATCGAAGTTGTTCGTAGTTGGTTTGATCGGTATTTCTCGGAAGAAGAAGCGGTGGTGCTGTTTGCGTTGCTGCTTGTCGGTTTTGGTATTGTCATTATTTGGGGTGATATCTTAGCTCCTGTGATTGGTGCGGTAATATTTGCGTTTATTCTTCAGGGCTTAGTTGGTTTTCTAACCTCAAAGGGTTTAGGGCGATTACTTTCGGTTTGGGTTGCGTTTGGACTGTTTGTGTCGGGTATTACGGCGCTTATGTTTGGTGTAATGCCTTTGGTATATCGTCAGACGAGCGCCCTTATTTTGGACTTGCCGAGAATATTTACTCGGCTTGAAACGTATAGTGTAGAGCTTCGAGAAAAATACCCTTCGGTAATTAGAGTTGAAGATCTGGACAACCTTTATAAGCAGCTTTCATCCGAGTCGGCAGGGTTCGTTCAATGGGTTTTCTCTCACTCGCTCGAGACTTTGCCCGTTTTGGTGTCGATCCTGATCTATTTTATTGTTGTGCCTCTTTTGGTTTTCTTTTTCTTGAAGGATAAGGAACAGATATTTGATTTTATTCGAGCGCGCCTGCCTTCGAATAGAGGTGTGATTACGCGCGTTGCGCGCGAAATGGATCTTCAGTTTGCTAATTACTTGCGCGGCAAGTTTGTTGAGATTTTGCTGGTCGGGTTTGCGACGTACGTGGGGTTCTTGGTTTTTGGCTTAAATTACGCAGTGTTGCTTTCAATTTTGGTGGGCTTGTCTGTTGTGATACCTTATATCGGAGCAGTCGTTGTGACTATTCCAGTTGTGATCATTGCGCTGTTTCAATTTGGTTTCACCAACCAGTTTTATTACGTGGTTGCGGTTTACCTGATCATACAGGGGCTTGACGGTAACGTATTGGTACCGCTTTTGTTCTCAGAGGTTGTCAACCTTCATCCCACAATCATTATTATTTCTGTGTTGTTCTTTGGTGGGATTTGGGGGTTCTGGGGAGTGTTTTTTGCGATTCCCTTGGCGACCTTTGTCAAGGCTGTGTTTAACGCTTGGCCCACCAAGCAGAGTCTTGTGAGGCCATCGATAGAGCTTTGATGCGTTATGCATAGACCTATGCTCGCATAGGTCTAGAATTTAAGCGTTCCCAATCATTAATTCTGCTGTTTGCGCAGCCGCTTGGCTGCTATGGAAGTTCTAGTGTCGCGGCAAGCACCTCAACAACAAGCCCCGTAACTTTCACTTTTCGCCACTCTTTGACTAAAACGCCGTTAGAGTCGATCAAAAATGTACTTCGCTCAATCCCTAGGTATTCTTTGCCATAAAGTTTCTTAAGCTTAATGACGTCAAATACTTTGCAAAACGACTCTTCCGGATCGGATATTAGCTCAAATGGAAATTCATGTTTCGCCTTGAAGTTTTCATGCGTACGCAAAGAGTCTCGAGAAACACCAAGGATCGTAGTGTTTGTAGCCTTGAACGCATCGATTCGATCTCGAAAATCCTGTCCTTCCGTCGTGCATCCGGGCGTGTTGTCTTTCGGGTAGAAATAGATAACCGTATTTTGGCCCTTTAGTGAGCTTTCTGAGAAGGTTTTATCCGACGTGGTCGCTGCGGTGAAAGCCGGAACAGGCTTTCCTAATTCAACTGTTTGTGTCATGTGTAGAAACTCCCTAGCTATTATTTGTTCAAATGCTTAGCGTCTTCGCAGGCCTTAGCGTAACGGTTCAATCATCGCGTCAAGGTTTAGATCGTCGCAAAAATCCATAAATTCTTCTCGCAAGGTCGCAAGATGTGTGTCTG
>JAWUYI010000048.1:0-16123 GCA_034110885.1 Oleiphilaceae bacterium | reverse complement strand
CGTGGGGTGCAGTGATACAAAATCAAAGAATAATTTCGTTGTTCCCGACCTCACTAAACCTCTAGAAGCCTTTATACTGAGTGACTCCTCTCTACTTGAAATAGATAGAGTCGATGAATCCACTTCAGTGAATCCAATAGTGTCATTCAATCAAACCGTTCTGCTCGATACTGATGCTGCAGAAGTTAGAGTTAGTGATGAGGTCTACGTTAACGACAGAGGAATAACTCCAGAGTACAGCATCTACACTAAGGAAGAATTTTCTAGCCAGTTATATATCTTTATCTTCAAGTCTCAGAAAGAACTATTGCTTTATGACCAGAAACAGTCAGACGAAAGTGACGGCGTAATTTGCAACATTTTTAACTCGAGTTACCCTGACATCGGCCGTCTACGTAATGACAGATACGAACCCAAACAAGAGAATCGAATTTATCTAACAACAAGCAATGAATCATGCGATGACAAAACCACCATTCAGTACTTCAATATAGATATAGAGGAAGACATTGACGCAACTTATACAGTACGTCAAGTTGTCACTAATAAGGCAGACATCGCGAGCAATCAAGAAGAACAACTAACCATCGAAAATGTTTCTTACCCTCTGCTTCTAGGGAAAAAATCTAGCGCAGACCCAACTGAAACGTCACCAGCCGGCTTAGTCTTATTTGCGGATAATTCGATTTTTGGAAAAATCGGATTTAACACTAGAGCCAACATTTTAGACTTCTACACGCAAGTATCTTCAGATGAAGAAGACCTTTACAAGCTTTGGTCCCATAATTTCACCTATGCATTAAACGAAGAAAATAAGCCTATCGAGCCGATAATATTATCTGGAACTGAACTCGACAGCGACAGCATATTCCTAATCAATGGAAACGAACTATTTAAGCTATCAAAATCAAGCTTATTCAATCTCGGAAGTCAGATCGAGCGACAACTAAGCCTCTTAAATCCTATCTATACTTGGAGCTCTAACCTTCCGATTACAGAGGAAAACTTTATTCGTTTAAGTTCAAGTCAATATGCTCTTTTAGACGACAAAAAAGTACTCGTCATGGACAGTTCAAACCAAATCACTTTAGTTAAAGACTACTCAAGTGATTCAAGATTGGGGGCCAACGCGCTTAGCTTAAGAACACCTGACGGGAGCTTAGTGGTCAGCAAGCAACTAACTGATCAGGCTAGCATGCATCAGTTAACTCTTAACGGGCTTGAAACCACAATACAAGGCTTAACCTCGGGCATTTATACCTATGGCAACCGCCCCATCTACGACTTTATTAGTAACTCTCAAAGGTTTGCTCAAAGCAATTCAGGTAGCGGACCAGAGCATACTCTAGCATTAGAAAATAGTGCATGGATGCCTCTCAAAAACTATTTAGAAGACAGACAAGAACTTTATATTCTTAACTCGGATTCAAGTACAGAAGGCTTGCTCGACGCACCGCTGGTCTATGCTTACGATAAGCTCGCACCGAATGGCCAAGATACGCAGTTCGCAACAATCCCTGGAGACGTCGCCCTAGTGCTAGAAGCTGCGATCATAAGTAAAACATTTGGTATGATTTGGGTGCAACGATCATTCTCAAGTGACACCAACATTGATGCGTATTATTTCAACCCGAGTAATGAAAAGCCCTACCAGTTGACGCTCGTTGACGACGACGCAGAACTGCCAACTTGGCTTCCATATATCGAAGAATAAAGCCTTAAGCTGAAGGCTCAGGCTTCTTATTTACCGCTAGAGCTATAGATGTGTACCCAGCATCGACACAGGTAGCCATAATTTTCTTTAAGGTTAAATATGGCATATGCTTATCTGCAATAATCGTTATCGGCTTGGAATCAGAGCCGTCACTACCTATAGCACCCTGCCCTTTACCTGCTTGATATAGCAGTTCCTCCCTCAGCAGAGGGTCAAATTCTAGCGCGCCCTCATTCAAAGCTGCAATACTGACGATAGATCGCCCAGCAACAATAACTTCGCTGCTACTCACGGTAAGTATGAGTGTTTCCTTCGGGTGTTGCTCCGCACTTGAACTGGGTAGCTCAATAGACTTGTCTTGATTGAGAACTTGAACTTCCGAGGACGAGTTCACCATCAGGAAAAATACCAAAATGGTAAATATATCCATAAGCGACACGAGGTTCAGCTTTCCCTGAGAACTAGACCTGCGTTGATGCCTTTTAATTCGCTTAGCTTTTGCTGACTCTTTCATATCTCTCCGCCGGTATCGGAAAAACTAGTTGCCTCTGGGGCATCAGCAATCGAAATTTCAGGAAATAATTCTGCATCAACCTCGCTACCCGCGACCACTGTCTTGAATGAGCGAACCGTATCCATCAGATTCACTAACGTCTGGTAAGAAGTCTCTTGCTGAGGCATCAGAGTGATGTCTTTTTTATCCGGCACCCGAGACTTTAACTCCTTCATAATATCTCTAAGCGCAACATAGTCGTAGTCCTGAGCTCCGTCTGCCTTATTTACACTTTTGATAATTCCGCCAAAACTATCCGCAACAACCAAACTATCACTGCGCACAATAATCTGAAATTGAAGCTGGGCAACGTCGTCGCTAGACAGCGCTCCTCTATCTGGGAAATTCAGTTCTAACAGAGAAGTATGAGCGAAAATCATATTGATCAATAAGATAGGGACCAGAACGATCATCAAATTCATAAATGCCGTAATATCGAGATCCGCTTCCTGCTGAAGTCTCCGATGTCGTCTTCTCATCTCTTCGAATAACTCGCTTTCGTAAATAATGTAAAAAATACCTTTTGGTATTATAAACGCGGAAGGCTCATAGTTGATAGCGCCGCGTAAAGGTAGAGCCGTCCATTAGAGTGTAGAACGAATTAAAGACAACAACGTCAACTAGCGCACAAATAAGAGTTACCAAAATTATTTGTGCACCCAGTGCGCGTCACATAGACTTAGAAAAATAGATCGCTAATACTTTTCCATTGTGGAGCGCCACTTTTCTGCACGCAGGCGATGTTCATAATGCTTATGCAACTCATAAACTTGGACACTAGGGTTTTCAGCCGCTTCGTGACATACGAGCTTTGTCCCGTATTGCATTGCAATGAACTTTACTTCATCGGGAGAAATTAAGAGGTCTCGAGCGGCAATTCTATACTCTTGTCTAGGGTGATGCGGGTTGCATAACTCTCTTATGCCCCAGCGATCCATTGCAGGTTTATACGTGCGGTAATATTTCACATACGACAAATAGACCGCGATCCCAGCGATCAAAGCTAAACCCATCGCGCCCTCGGCTGCATGCTGTCTCGCTAAAGACCAAATCAAAGCACCAGCCAAAACCGTTAATGAAGCCAAAAGTTTAAGCTCATATGAAGTGAAAATTTCAGGCGAACGAACGCCATGGTTTTCGCTGTGCAGGGCCCATTTGATAAGACGACTCATACCTCTAAACATGCAGCTGCTCCCACATTAACCAAAGTTTTTGACTATTCGTATACGTATATAGAAGACAGCATTCACGCCTGCAATTTTTGTTTGGTTACATTTTGTTCCAAGTGCGACACATCCACTAAATATACTAGGCATCGCGCAGCTTTTGAACTCAAGGGCTTTTTTCCATTCTGAACTCAGCATATACTCATCCAAAAACGCCACCTCAAGGAATATAATATGTATAAGAATCTATTTGTTTTAGCTTTCACTCTGTTAGCGCTAGTTGGCTGCCAATCGGCGCAACTAGACGTTCAGTATGCAGGCGTTGATGATAGTAAAATAACAAATGCCTCGTCATTCAAAATTGAAGCCCGCAGCGATATTAAGGCTGAGACACTTGAAATGATTACTATGGGTATTGAAAAAACATTGATGGAGAAAGGCTACAAAAAGGCGGATGACGGCAAAGCTGAGCTGGTGGTCATCTATCAGATAAACGTCATACAAGGCGAAGAAGTTCGAGCAGAAACCATCCCTGTAGGCACCACCGTAATGACTCGCCCCAAGCTCGAAGCGGTTTTCGAAGCTAAAATCCTTACGAACGTGCTGAGCGCTGAATCTAATGAGGTGTTATGGAAGGCGAGCTCCATCCGTGACCTAACCCAAGTCAAGACCGGCTCTTTCAGTCAAGAAAAAGCAAACCAAAGAATGTCAGAATTATTTGAAGGCTTTCCTAGCCGCCAGTTTTCGCTATATTAAGGGGAAATAGTGCACATGAGGAGGTCAGCCCTCTTGTGTTTTGAATACATCTATTCCTATACTATTTGGAGAGTAGACAGTTTGTAGTCGACTACTCAAGCAACCAAGAATACTTTTCAAGCGTTGAAAATAATTTTAAAAATAACCGCAATTATCAGGAGTTGGTTCGTTATGGGTGAACAATTAGCAGCATGGTTTAAAGATCAAGGCGAATACGTCACAGGTGCTCTATTCGGCTTAATAACCTTAGATATCTTTATGTTCCTCGTACATATCGTTACGGAAGGCACAACAGAAGGCTACGGTTTAACTACTCTGCTCATCACTTTAGGTCTTGGCTTAGTCGCGGGCGCAGAGAAGTTATACTCGCAGCAAGAAGCGCACTAGAAACATACTGAGCCCGTTTAGAGTTGCCGAAACCACCTTCGGTTAACACAACACGGGCTTTCAATTGAACTCTTCCAACTCACACAAATATAGCGCTACGGCCCATCTGGTGCGCGAAATCCCCCTCCTGCTAAGCAAAAGACTCTCAACGTAGTTAGTTAGAGCAATAGGTCACTCCTAATCATAGCTATCTGGTATCAAAATTGCTGCGCACTTATATGCGACAAAATTATGTCGCAAGTGGCAACATAATTCCTATAGTTGGGCTCTTAAAATGGATCAAGTGAATCAAAAACCCACTACCGGTGGGCTCGGCTTTCATCTCAAGAATGTATTTTCGCGGACGGCACAGGTTAGTCCGGCCGAACCGAGCAATAGTGAGATAGAAGAGCTCAAAAAGAAGCAGGAGCCCCAAGAAAACCCGACTTTAGTTCGGTTGAAGGCCCGAGCAGAGCAAAGTTTTAGGAAGGTAGAGCTGCAAACCCTAAAAGTCGAAATTGCACAAGACAAAAGCTATATCCAACAAACCCTGAGAAACAAGCTTTCCGAGTACGGCATTAATCCTAGTACACCTGTTGCGCTGTCAAAGGACTTTACGGGGAACCTAAGCCTAAAAGGGCAAGCGTTGAATAGTCAGCTAGACAAAGTAAACAGCGATTTAAATAAAGACCCCAACCTGAAAGCCTCATTCAATCGACTCAGCAAGCAAGAGCCGACTCTTGATTATGTTGACAACGTAGTAAAGCTATCAAAAGCCTATGGCGCAAACAACGACCTTTTCAATAGCTTGATTAGCGAAAAACAAGAGTTTAATCAGCTAAAAGATATTACTCTTCGATACGAGTCACTAAGATCCCAAAATGCGGGCGCTAGCCCAGTCGAAACTCGAACGTTCGAGTTTCGACTAGAATAAACACATACTATTTTATAACTGAGAGTCATTCAAAAGCGGAAACATCTGCACACCCACGTCGCAGGATAACGACCTCGTCATCAGACAGATCAATAACAGACGTCGCTTCAAAACCACAAAAACCCCCATCGATCACCAAATCTAAGTGGTGCTCCAAAGTTGTTCGAATATCATATGGATCCGTCATAGGCACATCATCCCCCGGCAAACTGAGAGTAGTACTCATAATGGGGTGACCTAGTTCCTCAAGCAAAGCCAAAGCAATTTTGTTATCTGGAATTCGTATCCCTATTTGCCTTCGTTTAGGGTGCATTAAACGCCTCGGAACTTCGGTCGTCGCGCGCAAAATAAAGGTATATGGGCCAGGAGTATGCGATTTTATCTGGCGGTACTGAGCATTATCGACCTTTGCATAGGTTGAAATGCCGCCTAAGTCCTTGCAAACTAACGTGAAATTATGTTTATCGGTCAAACGACGGATTTGTCTGATACGGTCGGCCGCCGTCTTATTCCCAATGTCGCACCCTAGGGCGTATGCAGAATCGGTGGGGTAAGCGATCACGCCACCTTGACGAACAATATCAACCGCTTGCTTAATCAAGCGACTTTGCGGATTGTCTGGGTGAATTTGGAAAAACTGACTCATGTTGCCTTCCTTCTAATTTTGCGGCCTTGCTCGCGTTGATGATATACCTTCCATTCCTTACGACTTCGACCCACCCATACAGTT
The DNA here is from genome assembly GCA_034110885.1 of Oleiphilaceae bacterium. Lineage (GTDB taxonomy): Bacteria > Pseudomonadota > Gammaproteobacteria > Pseudomonadales > Oleiphilaceae > PZPK01. The sequence goes on along the minus strand of JAWUYI010000048.1, from coordinate 9,904 downwards.
CGGTGAAGCCAGCTCACGAGATTCAAGCTCTCGCCACTCTTCATCTGTATATAAATGGAGCGCCAAAGCATGCAAACCCTGCTCCATAAACGCATTCATGAAAGCATATACTTTTTGATGCCTAGCAACTTTACGTAGGCCAATAAAATCATCTGACACTAACACTAGCTTGAAGTGCGTCTCTGAGTTTGCAGGCACACTGTGCATATGACTTTCGTTTGTTAAGGAAAGATGTACTACTAGAAAATTAGAAGCCAACACTTGGCTCATTTCAGACTCGCGACTCACTCTATCTTCCTCAATATCTACAAATTTGTCTCGGCATATTAATCGCAATACACGACGCTTTCTATTCCATTAGAAAGAAATTTAAGCATTCTTACAATGCATTGAATGATTGCTGACAGTAACAAGTTGTGACACCAATACAACGGACTAATTTTATGTCTTGTGGCAGCTTTAGAAATATGGGTCGGAAAATCTGAAAAACCAACTACAATTGAACTAGCATTACAGAAAATCTTAAGTACACAGCGAAGAAAGTAAGCCACGTGCATCAAACACGCGAATACAACAATACGATCAGATGGGGTTTAGGGAATGAAAATAGCATTGCTAGAGGATGAAGTAGTTCAAGCACAAAGCTTAGTCGAACTGCTTGGGCTGCATAACCATGAATGTGACCACTTTGAAAACGGTAAGTCTTTCATGTATGCAGTTCTGCACAACAGCTATGACCTCCTCATTCTCGACTGGCAACTGCCCGACATGGAAGGAACCGAGGTACTTAAGCAACTTAGAGCAGAAATGAGTTGGAGAGTGCCCGTTCTATTCTTAACACAGCGCGACAGCGAGGCGGACATTATTACCGCTCTTGATTCTGGCGCTGACGACTACTTAGTGAAACCAGCCCGCCCAGGCGAGCTCGCCGCGCGAATAAATGCTCTGAGCAGAAGAATGGGAGGCGAGCAAACTGAGCAAGAAACTCTAGAGATCGGCCCTTATGCTATTGATCTAGGCAAGCGGACAATTGTCTCGTCAGGCGAAGACATTGCCCTAACAGACAAAGACTTTGATCTAGCGGTCTTTATGTTTCAAAATATTGGACGACTTTTATCCCGAGACTTTTTACTAGAAAGGGTTTGGGGTATTTCTTCTAACATAAATACCAGAACGGTTGACACTCACGTCAGTCGACTGCGCCGCAAACTAAACATAAAGCCGGAAAATGGTTTTAGAATTAAAACTATCTACCAACATGGCTATCGTCTAGAGCGAGTTGGAGAATAATTCTCTTAACGCGTGAAAAACGATATGGGTGAAGACTTGCAAACTATGAATCGTTCAAAGCTGTCAATTCATATAACGCATTGCCGCTATTTTATGGTCCTTGTTTGTATTGGGATTGTTCTCAGCTTCAGTATGCGGCCTCAACCCGCATTGGCCAGTGATTACGCGGACTCCCAGAACCTAAACTGGCACTACACCATGAGGCCTAATGACACCCTACAAGAGGTCTCAAGTCGGCTTCTAAGACCGCCTCACAAGTGGACCGATCTGGCACACCACAACAACATCAAAAGCCCTAAGGCGCTTCAGTTAGGCTCGATCATTAAAGTCCCCATCGCATGGTTGAAGTTTCAACCAAAACCGGCGACTACCGCTGCCCTAGAGGGCGTAGCTCTGTTAAAGCGGCGTCAAGATACGACATTTTCTGTATTGAAAGAAAGCAACCTTATTTACGTGGGCGATGAAGTACTTACGCGAGATGGATCCGTTGTTATCAAATTTGCTGACGACACGACCTTAAGTCTCGGGCGATTTTCCCACATAATATTTAACAAGCTTAGCCATTACGGGGAAATTGGAATGGTCGATACTCGCATGCGACTTAACAAAGGAGGCTTAGAAACCAAAGTATCCCCGCTTCTGCGTGGTTCACGCTACGAAATTAGCACACCAACCGCCGTTGCTGCGGTAAGAGGAACGCAGTTTCGCCTGAGAACAACAGATAAAGGCACAACGTTAGAGGTACTTGAAGGAAACGTCGAATTTTCTCACCAGCACGGTAGAACCCTTGTTCCAGCTGGAAAAGGAGCACGAATTCACGCTCAGAGCGCGGTACTCCAGACCAAACGACTTCTACCCGCCCCAAGCGCAAACTTCAGCGACCCAGACACAGACAAATTGCCTTTAACCTTATCGTGGCAAGGGCTGTCGAACGCAAACAGCTATCAGTATGAAGTACGCAAAGAAGATGGCGAACTTGTAGAACAACAAGTGAGTGGCGCACCCGAGATAACTCTTGATAACTTACCTGATGGTGACTACGAACTCGCTATGGCTGCAGTCGATAACGATGGTTTTCAAGGCATGAAGAGTAGCACCAAGCTCGATATTGAGGCGGGGCCAGACAAAGCATTGCTGTCTTTACCTCTACCAGGAAGCATTTTGGATAGCTTTAGCGCAGAGTTCTCTTGGGAACTTAACAACCCAGCCACAATGTCTAAGCTTGAGCTTTCTCGTGACGAAAACTTTGATTCTCTTGCTCTTAGACTCAACTGGAGCACCAAGAAACACCTCCGACTAGAGAGTGAACTGCCTCCTGGAACGTATTATTGGCGCGTAAGATCTCTATCCTTAGGTAAAACTGAGAGCGTCAGCACTCATCGAACCGTTTCGATACAAGGCCTTCTTGATCCTATCAAGATTCTAACCGTCAATTACATCGGTGAGCAGGTAGGGATTTTTTGGCACTCCGTTGACCATGCGAACGGCTACACATTGCAAATTTCTGACGATGACGAGTTTAGGCGCTTACTTAAGGAGGAAACACTTGGAAAGACGAGCGCGTATATAAAACTGGCGCCTGGCAAGCATTACTTCGCAAGAGTGAAAGGCCTTGGCAATGATATTTTTGGTTCTGAGTTCGGTCCTCCTAAAGAAATATTTCTAGCAGAAAACAAGAGCACTCAACAACAAAAATGATGATGAAGCGTTAGAACTCTATAGCGCTTCACTGATAAGCTAAGTTATAAAACAATATTGAAACTGTGTAACCGATAACATATGTCAAATAAGTCGATTAACGACCCACACCCCTATGAACAGCATGTACTAACTCTAGCGCTGATTCTTATTACAGCCTTATTGGTCTATAGCCAAGTTGCGAAGCGCCTTGACCTACTATCATATGATGGGTTTGTTAACGCCACCACTGTCGAAGCTGACCCTAACACCGTCATCATTTCCATCGATGAGAAAAGCCTCAATAGTATCGGGCAATGGCCATGGCGCCGAGCAATACACGCGCAACTTGTAGATAAGCTAAACGACTACAAAGCGTCTCTGATTGTATTTGATGTGATTTTTTCTGAATACGATACCTTGCACCCCGGCGATGATGAACTGTTAGCGCAAACGCTAAGAGATGCAGGAAATGTATTATTGCCTCTGCATATTCACCCCATCAGTTACGACAAGCCCTTGTCGGAGATTTTACCTATCCCCGAGCTTGCGCAAGCTGCCAAAGCATTAGGGCATGTCCATGTCGAGCTTGATCAAGACGGCTTAACAAGAGGTTTATATTTAACATCCGGCGTTGGGGAGGCCTATTGGCCATCATTATCACTTGCTATGGCGATTGAAACGAACCCCATGATTCAATACTTAACAGAGATAGAACGGAAATCAGGCGCGCCTTACATATCAATCAACAGCGAATACAGGATGATTCCTTTCGCTGGTCCTCGCGGGACTTACCCGACCTACAGCTTTATCGATGTAATGGCTAACAATATTGCGCCAGAGGTATTCCGAGACAAAGTCGTATTGATTGGTGCTACCGCAGCAGGGCTTGGCGACATCATACCAACGCCTCTATCCCATATGAACAGCCCCATGTCTGGTGTCGAAATTCACGCCAATGCATACGCCGCCATAATGAGCCAACAAGTTATAAAATCTGTTAGTGAACAATGGGCCTACTTACTAACCTTTGCATTTATCCTAACACCCATATTGCTTTTCCCTCGCCTACAGCCTACGTACGTTATGCCAAGCGCTCTGGGCTTAGTGCTATTGGTTGTCGGGTTTAGCTACCTTCTTATTAAGTACGACCACACCTGGTTCCCTCCCGTAAATAGTGTCATCGGAATACTTTTAGCCTACCCACTTTGGAGTTGGCAGCGTATGCGGCACCTGAACAGTTTCTTCCGCAACGAACTGGAGCGCTTGAGCAAAGAACCAGATCTAAGCTTTCGGAATTTAAAGCAACACAGCCTAGAAAAGATTTTCTTATCTTTGATCTCAATATTAAAACCTAGCGCGTACGCTTTCATCCAAAATGGTCATGTCTTACATGGCTTCGAGCAAGACGATTTAGACCCGATTAAAATCAACGAATATGGCGTTTGGTTTCATGACAATCGCAGCAGTTGGATTAAGCTGCAAGTAGGCGAAACTCATTTTAAGATCGGCTTGGCACTTCCTGACGCATCTAGAAGACACCTAGTTAAAGAGTTTCTAGATAAACTAGATCTCGACACAAACACTAAACTATTACCTAAGCGTCCATCTGAACAAGTAGCGATGAGAATATCTCAGGTGAGAGAGGCCATTACTGCGATGCAGGATATGAGGACCTTCATCTCACGGGGCTTCGAAGAAATGCCCGGTGCAGTAATTGTAACCGACCCAATTGGCATGGTCGTATATGCGAATAGTAGAGCCTTAACATGGCTTCACACTAACGATGAAGACATCCTTTCGCTTCCAATCTATAAACTTTTTGCTCCACACATCGAAGACCAAGAACCCCTTATAGCAGCCATTACCAAAAGCCTTGTCGAAGGCAAAGGCGAACAGTTCGACATGAAACTTGGTCAAAGAGATGTTATGACACACTGCTTACCGTTCTTGGTAGACGAAAATAGCGATGCAGGCCTTATGATCAGCATGTCTGACATTAGCCAGATCCGGCAGCAGCAGCGAGAAAAAAACCAGCTTATAGACTTCTTATCTCACGATGTACGCTCACCTTTGAGCTCTCAATTGGCTATATTGCAAGGTCTACGCAGTGGTCGCGTAACATGGGAAGAAAGCCTAATAGATGAGCTTGCTAGCCATGCAGAAAGAAGCCTAAGTCTCTCCGAGCAATTCCTGCAAATAACGCGTGCCGAGCAAGTTATCGAAGAAGACTTTTATGAGTTTGAATTAATTAATACGGTCGAAAACGCTATTGATTCCGTCGATCAACAAGCACGGCAAAAAAATATACAAATCACCCTATCCGGCGATGAAGATCTATGGATGCACGGAAGCGCAGAACTTATGGAGCGAACCGTCGTAAACTTACTCACCAATGCTATTAAGTATAGTGATCAGGATAAAGCAATTGACGTCGACATTAAGCACGAAGGTCACATTGCGATAGTCAGCATAAAAGATCATGGGTTCGGAATAAAGGAAGCAGAACTCCCACATATCTTTGACCGCTTTCGCAGACAAAAACACAGCGAAATATCAGGGCCTAAAGGCGCAGGTCTAGGATTGAACTTTGTCCAAGTTGTAGTCGAAAAGCATCACGGAGATATTAGCGTCGAAAGCACCTTCGGCGAAGGAACTCGATTCTGTATTAGGTTACCCGTTCCGGAAAGGCTCAATACTTCAGCATATAATATTTAATTAGGCAAAATTATGAAAACAACAACGTTTCACTCGCATAGAATTGCAAACTACTTAGCTACAATCAGTATCGCTCTAATCCTGTCTGCATGCAGTGGTTCACGCCCGATTCACCTTGGAGAACCCCTTTCCGCCCTAGACCCTTGCCCTGAAAGCCCAAACTGCGTGAGCACCGAGGCTTCAAGCGACGATGAAGAGCATTACATCACGCCGATCTCAATTACATCCAAACAAGACGCTCATGAAACGTTAGTGACACTCATCCAAGCCAACCCGAGCGCAGAGCTTGTTATAAATAGTCCTAATTATCTTTATGCAGAGTATACGAGCAAGTGGATGCGCTTCGTCGATGACGTCGAATTCCTATTTGATGAATCAAGTAACCAAATTCAAGTGCGGTCTGCATCGCGTTTAGGGCACAAAGACTTTGGCGTTAATCGTGAACGAATTGAGGCGATACGCGCACAGATTAAACTCGGCAATTAGACACCTAAAAGAAAGAGAGTCAAGACATGTCCAAACGAATTTTATTTATAGGCCTTGGTGTAATGGGCTACCACATGGCAGGCCACCTAGCCAAAACACATGAAGTTTTCGTTTATAACCGAAGTGCAGATAAAAGAGAACGCTGGCTGTCAGAGCATACCGGGCATGGCGTAATCCAGCTAAAAGAGATCCCAAAGAGGCTCGACTGCATCATGACTTGCATTGGCAAGGATTCAGACCTCGAAGAGGTGTTCCTTGGAGAAAACAGCCTAATAGAACAAGCTTCTCCAAACACCATTCTGATCGACCATACGACTAGCTCTGCGGATATTGCCCGCAGGATTGAAGCGGCTGCGACAAAGAAAGGCCTGCACTTTATTGACGCGCCAGTATCTGGAGGCGAACAAGGAGCGATTAACGGTCAACTAACCGTTATGTGCGGGGGAAATGCAAATGTATTCCAAGACGCTGAGCCCTTAATGGCCTGTTTTGCTAAGTCGGTCAAGTTGCTTGGCACATCTGGTGCCGGACAACTCACTAAAATGTGTAATCAAATAGCAATTGCAGGCCTCGTCCAAGGGTTAGCCGAGTCCATTCACTTCGCAGAGCAAGCTGGCTTAGACCCTAAAGCTGTCATCGATGTTATATCGAAAGGTGCCGCACAATCATGGCAGATGGAAAATCGTCATGAAACCATGATCGCTAGACAATATGAACATGGCTTTGCCGTAGACCTAATGCGTAAGGACCTGGGTATCTGTTTAGACGAGGCACGTCGAGTTAATGCGACACTGCCAGTAACAGCATTGGTCGATCAGTTTTATTCCGATGTGCAAACGATGGGCGGACAGCGCTGGGACACATCCAGCCTACTTAAACGCTTACAGAAAGACTAACACTACTCATTAACGGCTTAGAGTGACTCTAATGTAGTCGAGAGCGCCCTCTAAAGCCGCTACCTGCGCACGAATGCATTCTTCTGGATGTGCGGTATGACTATCAGGATAAACCTCTGTAGTGGTCTTATATGGCGCAGAAGTAAAACCCGCACACAAACCTAAGGGTCCAACATCGTAGTTAATCACACCCTCTTGCTCAGCAGGCACACCCAGTAATTTCCCATCACCGTCATTTGGCGCAATATGCGTTATCGCTGCCACACGTTCGATAATCGACCGTTGAAAGCCTGGTCGTGGCGAAGCACTGTCCCCAACTAAGTAGAATCCATCTGGTATCTGGCACGGTTCAAATTCTTTTCCATCACGCGCAGCAAGAGCAGGTCTGAACTCAGACTCATCCGTATCGGTCGTTTCATGCAGGTCAACGTGCATAATAAAATCACGCTGTAAGTTATCTAAAAATGCAATCAAGGCACTAGACTCTTCACACAGACCCTGCCCCTTAAATGACCGATTAGGGTCGATGGCCTGACTATTCCAACGGTTGATCGTTTCGTAACCCCAAGGACTAACACAAGGCACGACAACGAAATTAAAAGCGCCTAAATATTTTTCACAATTCGTTTCTAGAAACTCTATCGCCCCTAAAATCCCGCTCGTTTCGTAACCATGAACGCCTCCGGTAACCAACACACTCGGCATTTCAGGTTGGTATTCTGGGGATGTAAGAGCATATAAGGGGTAACACAGAGGGTCTGAACTAAGCGCGCCATAACGATGCAAGTCATATCGGGGTGATAGTTGATAAAGCCTATCAATCACATCAACTTGATATGAGCGCTGGATCCGTGATTGATCCAACCACGCATTTCTCTCCTCTTCATTCCATGGTGCGCCAGCGCGCCCGATTGGATATGCCATCTTGCACTCCTGAAAATAACGCAAAAAAAAGCCGGTAAGATACCGGCTTTAATCGTGCTCGCTACTTTTTCTTTTTAGCAGCGGCTTTTTTAACTTTGGGCTTGGGTAATGTCTCAACCCACTTCCCACCTTGATAATACGCACTCCAACCTGTTGCCTTACCTTCGTTCTCCGACATAACGTATTGCTCTTTCGTTTTTCGGCTATATCTAACGACTGCTGGGTTACCGTCAGGGTCTCCAACTGGCGCATCAAACAAGAATGAATATTTAGAGTCGATCGCATCTTTATGCGGGATCAATTCAGCAACTAAAGGTGCTCGTGTCTCACGGTTCTTAGGAAACTTGCTCGCAGCAAGGAATAACCCAGCAGCGCCGTCTCTAAGAATATAAGTATCTTCTACTTTTTCACACACAAGCTCCGGCATTGGAACTGGGTCCATCTTCGGCGGAGCCGCTTCGCCACTGCGTAGCAATTTACGCGTATTTTTACAGCTTTCATTAGTACAACCAAAATACTTACCAAAACGACCAGTTTTTAGCTGCATTTCAGCCTGACATTTATCACATTCTAAAACTGGCCCGTCATAGCCTTTTATCTTGAACTCGCCTTGCTCAACCTCAAAACCATTACAGTCAGGGTTATTACCGCACACGTGCAACTTGCGCTGTTCATCAATCAAATAGCTTTCCATAGATGTGGAACAGATCTTACACCTATGCTTATGACGCAATAACTTAGACTCACCTTCATCATCGTCAGCCGATGCTATTTCGTCACCAGGCACCAAATTAATAGTCGTTTTGCAGCGCTCCTTCGGAGGCAGAGCGTAACCAGAACACCCAAGAAACACGCCCGTACTCGCGGTACGAATCTGCATATTTCTGCTACAAGTAGGACACTTTACGTCCGTCTCGGTAGGGTCATTCGCACGCATCCCATCGTTCACAGCTTCTGCTTTATCGAGCTGTACAACAAAACCACCGTAAAACTGATTTAAAACGGCTTTCCAGTCTTTTTTACCCATAGCTACATCATCTAACTGCTCTTCCATTTGCGCAGTGAAGCTATAGTCCATTAAATCAGGGAATGACTCAGCTAGACGAGCTGTAACAATGTCGCCCATCTTTTCGGCATAAAAGCGTCTATTCTCTACCCTCGCATAACCACGATCTTGAATGGTTGAAATAATTGCAGCATAGGTTGAAGGCCTGCCAATTCCGCATTTTTCTAGCTCTTTCACCAAGGCCGCTTCAGAGTATCGTGGAGACGGTTTTGTGAAGTGTTGTTTCGGGTCGAGCGCATCAACCGATAGCTGATCCCCTACTTTGAAATCTGGCAAAATAACGTCGTCTTCTTTTTTACCCGCAGAAGGCAAAACCTTCAAAAAGCCATCAAACTTTAGGATTCGGCCACGGGTTCTAAGCGTATAATCATCGACCGTCAACTCTACGGAAGAACTAAGGAACTTAGCATCACTCATTTGGCACGCTACAAAGTTTCGCCAAATAAGCTCATACAAGCGCTCAGCATCTTTTTCTAAACTCTGAACCTTACCTGCAGTAACCGAAACATCGGAAGGGCGTATCGCTTTGTGAGCTTCTTGAGCGCCATCCTTACTACTATAAACTCGGGGATTCTCAGGCACATATTCTGAGCCATAACTTGCTTCAATAAAATCTCGACAGTTTGCAACAGCCTCTGAACTCAGGTTCGTAGAGTCAGTTCGCATATATGTAATATAACCCGCTTCGTATAGCCTCTGTGCCAACATCATTGTTTTCTTGACGCTAAAGCTCAAGCGGGTGCTTGCTGCTTGCTGGAGCGTTGAGGTAATAAACGGCGCATTAGGCTTAGAGCTAGTAGGCTTGTCTTCACGCTTCGTAATTTGAAACTTCGCTTGACGCAAAGCT
>JAWUYI010000047.1:0-14056 GCA_034110885.1 Oleiphilaceae bacterium | reverse complement strand
CGCAATTGCGGCAAGCATTGCGCAGGCAGATTTACTGCACGAATGAATAACGTGCCGATCGTCTTTCGTCATACCGTTTCGATAAGACTCATGCACAAGCTCTCCGGCTTGAAGCACTAACAAGCCATCGTTATAAAGCCTGCGGTTAAGAAAGTCGCTACCAAGCAAAGTGCGCCCAGTACTTAAAGGATCGACAAATGAGATGCCTTCTAAGTCCCATAGTCGCTTAGCAAAGACGAAGGGTGCTCCCTCTCCTTCGGAATGGCCCGCAGAAATCGCATAGCTGCGATAAAAGTTCTGCATCGAAATTTGCGATACAGCAAGGTTCTCAGACTTGTCCCAGTCTGCATGCTCGATCGCAAGCCCCAAGCTTGTTCGACCAACGGGATTCTCAACAATTAACTTAGGCAAGGCTGTGCTCCAGCATCGACCTACGCATTAACGTCATTAGGCCTGGGCACTCGGACGCGCGCTCACTGCGTCATACCACCGATTTAAATTTGGCAAACTATCGTCACGACGCAGCTTTACCACTCGAGCAAAATCTACAGTGCAAAGCGCCGTGATGTCCGCAATTGAGAACTGCTCGCCGGCTACAAACGCAGAATTTTCTAAGTGGGTATCAAGCAACTTCATGAACTTAGCGGCCGATTTCAAACATACTTCACCCCACTCTTTAATGGGCGTCATTCGGTCTGCAAAATAGCCGGAGGTATGCTGAAAAGCCATGCCTGCCATGTTCAAAAAATATAGTTCGCAACGACGCTGCCACATCTCAACTATCGCCTGTTCAGCGGGTGTTGTGCCCATCAAGGGCATTTCTGGCTGCAGCGCCTCGAAGTAGCGACAAATGGCAACTGACTCAGAAATCGTCGTTCCATCATCCAGTTCGAGCACTGGAATCTTGGCAAACGGGTTTTTAGCTTTAAACTCAGCACTCAGGTTTTCACCTTCACTCAAACACACCTGCACCAGTTCGATCTGACCCAGCATATTCTTTTCGGCTAGAAACATGCGTACTCGACGGGCATTTGGAGCAATTCTTTCTTCATACAGCTTCATTATTTCTTATCCTTAATTCTTTTGCTTGAACGAGCAAACCATCTAATTTTAACGACCCTCAGGAAGCACAAAAATCACGTAGCGCTGGCTAAATGCTCCGCATGAAACCGAAGGTGCTCTTCAATAAACGAAGCTATAAAGTAATAACTATGATCGTAACCTGCATGCATGCGCACTCGAGCACTGTCACCATGCTTTTTCAGCGCCTTTTGCAAGGCAGGAATGCCAAGTTGAGCTTCAAGAAACTGATCATCCAAGCCCTGATCGACCAATATCGCTTGCCCTAGACTTTCCCTAGAGAGCAAAGAGCATGCGTCATACTGCGCCCATGTTTCTTTGTCTGAGCCAAGGTAATTGCTGAATGCCTTAACGCCCCAGGGGCAGTTTACTGGATTGGAGATTGGACTAAAGGCAGAAATCGACACATATTTGTCTGGGTTGCTAAGACCAATCGTCAAGGCACCATGCCCCCCCATTGAATGGCCAGAGATGCTAGCGGGCCCTTGAATAGAGAGCTTGGTTTGAACCAAGCGTGGCAACTCTTCAACGATGTAATCCCGCATATGATAATGCGTCGCCCATGGCGCTTGAGTTGCATTCACATAGAACCCCGCGCCAAGGCCAAAATCATACGCTCCGTCTTCATCATCAGGTACGCCTGCACCACGTGGGCTAGTGTCTGGCGCTACCAATATGAGCCCAAGCTCTGCAGCCACCCTGTGCGCACCAGATTTTTGCATGAAATTTTCGTCAGTGCAGGTTAGACCAGACAACCAATAGACAACAGGAGCTGCTTTTAAAGACTCAGGAGATCTAAGGGCCTGAGGTGGAATAAACACCGAAAAAACCATGTCGCAGTGGTTAACCGATGAAGCATGTTGATAACGGATATAGTGACCGCCAAATGACGATTGCTGACTCAGTAGTTTCATTCTAAAGCTCCTGCTATGCGTCATGCTCAAAATGTAAAACCGAACGAATACTTTTTCCCTCATGCATTAAATCGAACGCTTCATTTACTTGTTCAAGTGGCATGGTATGCGTAATAAATTTATTAAGAGGAATCTCCCCCTGTAGATATCTTTCAACGTAATCCGGCAATTCTGTACGGCCCTTTACACCGCCAAAGGCCGTTCCGCGCCAGACTCGCCCTGTCACTAACTGAAACGGTCGAGTGCTAATTTCTTGGCCCGCACCTGCAACACCAATGATTACCGACTCTCCCCAACCTTTGTGACAGCATTCAAGTGCTGAGCGCATCACATCTACGTTGCCTATACATTCGAAAGAATAGTCGACGCCACCATCGGTCAACTCAACAATCACGTCCTGAATAGGCTTATCGTATTTTTTGGGATTAATACAGTCCGTCGCCCCGAGCTCTTTCGCGAGTTCGAACTTAGATTCATTAATATCGATAACAAGAATACGGCCTGCTCCGGCCTGCTGCGCACCGATCACTGCTGACAAACCAATGCCACCTAAACCAAAAATAGCAACGCTCGCGCCGGTTTCCACCTTAGCCGTATTCATAACAGCACCAATGCCTGTTGTGACGCCACAACCCAACAAACAAACCTCATGCAATGACGCTTCTGGGTTCACTTTGGCAAGAGAGATTTCTGGTAATACGGTGTACTCAGAGAACGTAGACGTTCCCATATAGTGATATATAGCCTCGCCATCTTTCGAAAATCGAGAAGTACCGTCGGGCATCAAACCTTTGCCTTGCGTGGCTCGAATTTTTTGGCACAAGTTGGTCTTTCCTGACAGACAAAACTTACACTCACGACACTCTGGTGTATAAAGCGGAATAACGTGATCCCCCACTGCTACCGATGTCACGCCCTCCCCAATGGATTCAACAATACCGCCACCTTCGTGCCCCAGAACACACGGAAACACACCTTCTGGATCATCACCGGACAACGTGTATGCGTCGGTATGACAAACCCCTGACGCCAGCACCTTGACCAAGACTTCGCCTGCCTTTGGAAGTTCGACTTCAATCGTTTCGATACTTAAGGGCGCGCCGGCCTTCCATGCAACTGCTGCTTTACATTCAATACGGCCATTCGCATTTAGTTTTCTCATTCGGTTCTGCCTCGAAGAATTGATATTTTTATAGTGCGTCAGTCAAAGGTATAAGCCTATACCAATCTAGGGCTTCGATACTAGGTTCGAGTTTTAACTAACCCAAACCTTGTTTCCACTTTTTGGTCATACAAGCTGTGTGCTTTCGAACGCAACTGACATTGACTGCTAATCACTTATCGTTAATCGCAAGCCGCTCATTAAAACCTCTACTGAACGTAATCTTCTCTAAGTAGCGGCTTCCTATTTTGTTGCTATACTTCTAGAAATCGAGAATTAGGATAATAATAACGATGCACATGATTAAGTGGGCACTTCTTCTATCAGGTTTTTGGCTCTTGCTGTCTGGTTATTTTCAGCCACTTCTTTTATCGTTTGGCGCCGCATCAGTCTTACTAGTGCTATATATACTGCACCGAATGGACGCAGCCGACAAAGAACCTAAACTGGTCAGTACTGGTTATCGTATGGGGCTATACTTGGCGTGGCTTATTGGCCAGATTGCTAAATCTAGCCTCCATGTCGTTAAGCTAGTATGGGGAAACCCTAAAAAACTCTCGCCCGCATTAGCCACTATCCCCATTAAAAACATTCCAAAATCTAGACACGTACTGTATGCCAATTCGATTACTTTGACGCCCGGCACTCTTAGCGTTGATATCGAGGATGATGAAATCACAGTTCACGCCCTTGAAGCAGAATCGATCAATGAGTTAAAAAACGGCGATATGGAAAACAAAATCCGACAGATCTGGGGGAACGATTGATGGTTCTTGCTGCTGTGTGCGTATCTATTTTAGTCGTGATGGGCGTAGCATTAAGTCGCGCCTTCTTCGCTCCAACCGTCTATGACCGAATTTTAGGCGTGAATATGTTCGGAACCAAAACGGTGCTATTTATAGCTGTGGTGGGTTTCTTGTCGGGGCGCCCAGATTTTTTAGACATCGCAATTGTTTACGCCTTAATCAACTTTATTGGAATGGTCGCTGTGCTTAGGTTTTTCGAGTACACAGCTCCTACTGAATAACAAAACATGTACAAGGGATAACATGGTAACTGTGTTGGAAGTCGTTAGCGGCATACTCTTAATTGCAGGCTCCTTTTTTAGCCTAACAGGCGCGGTGGGCTTGTTCCGCTTCCCTGACTTCTTTACTCGCGTTCATGCTGCAAGTGTCACCGACTCTTTTGCAGCAATATTATTAATAGGCGGTCTAATGCTGCTTACGAGTTTTGATCTAAACACCGCAAAACTTGGCTTCATTCTAATATTCCTTCTTTTAACTAGCCCAACTGCTTCTCATGCGCTTGCAAAATCCGCTCGGCACGGCGGCCTGCTTTCACTTGCTGAATCGCAGCCCCCATCAAAGAAGGGGTCTGTTTGATGTCTTTGTTGTTTGATATTGTCCTGTTAAGCATGCTTGCCTTAACCGCGCTTCGTATTATTTTCCTCAAAGACCTTTTTGCTGTCGTCATGCTCTTTGGAATTTACAGTTTTTTGTCTGCACTGATTTTCGTAAACTTGGACGCCGTAGACGTTGCATTTACCGAAGCCGCTGTTGGCGCTGGCATATCGACTGTTTTGATGCTCAGTACTTTGGCGCTCACTGGAAGAACAGAAGAGAAAAGCAGCCACTCTTCTTTCCTTCCACTCATTGTTGTCGTAACGACTGGCGCGGCCCTTATCTATGGAACGCTAGATATGCCGCCATTCGGCCAAGCAGATAACCCAATCCACCAACATGTTGCCCCTAGATATATCGAACAGTCGCCCCAAGAAGTTGGGCTACCTAACATGGTCACGTCTGTCCTTGCGAGCTATCGCGGTTTCGATACATTAGGCGAAACAGTGGTGGTGTTTGCGGCGGCGGTCGGTGTGTTGTCCCTCCTTGGCGTACGAAGAAAAGAACGAGAAGATCAAGAGTCTGGCCTTAAAGCGCACCGAGTACTCCGCGTTGTCGCCAAACTCATAATACCTTTGATCATTCTATTTGCACTCTATGTTCAATTTCATGGCGACTTTGGCCCAGGTGGGGGCTTTCAAGCCGGCGTAATCACCGCGGCCGCATTCATACTTTACGCCCTAGTATTTGGCTTACCGCAGGCATTCAAGGTTGTGAGCCCACGTTTCACAGAAATATTAGCGCCACTCGGCGTTCTTATCTATGCAGGGGTAGGCATAACAAGCGTATTGAAAGGTGGAAACTTCTTGGACTACAACGTGTTAGCGGCTGACCCCGTTGCAGGTCAGCATCTCGGAATATTGGTGATTGAGCTCGGCGTTGGTATAACGGTTTTTGCAGTAATGCTGTCCATCTTTTATGCCTTTGCCAGCCAAACCGAGAAGGCAAATATCCAATGAGCTTTGTAGCCGATTATTACAATTATTGGGTGGTCGTTTTTTTGATGATGACAGGCTTTTATGTCGTTATCTCAGCGAACAACTTAGTCAAAAAAATCGTTGGTCTGAATATCTTCCAAACCTCGGTATTCATGCTCTATATCTCGATGGGCAAGGTAACGAATGGTTCCGCCCCGATCGTTGCAGAGGGAATTGAGCAATATTCAAACCCTTTGCCTCATGTTCTTATTTTAACCGCGATTGTCGTTGGCGTTGCGACCACCGCGGTGGGATTGTCCTTAATTGTGCGCATTAAACGCGCCTACGGAACGGTTGAGGAAAACGAATTTCAAGACAAGGATGACGTGATCTAATGCTCGATCCGCACATGCCCATTTTACCCATATTATTACCCTTAATTGCTGCACCTTTAAGCCTATTATTGGGCCGCTCTCAACTCTCGTGGATGTTGGCGGTTGTTGCGAGCGCGCTCTCCTTTTTCTGTGCCTTAAGCTTATTCGCTGTGTGTCTAGATCAAGGCGCCATACGTTATTCGGTTGGCGGGTGGCCTCCACCATGGGGTATCGAAATGCGGCTTGATACAGCGAGCGCATTCATACTGCTTGCTGTGACGGCCATATCGACACTTGTATTAGTTTTCGCGAAAGAAAGCATAGCGAAGGAAATAGACGCCGATAAACATTCTCTATTTTTCACGGCTCACTTACTTTGTCTTACCGGTTTATCCGGTCTTTTAATTACCGGCGACGCCTTTAATTTGTTTGTCTTTCTTGAAATTTCAAGCTTGGCTACCTACACGCTAGTTAGTCTTGGTAAAGATCGGCGGTGCCTCACCGCAGCGTTCCGTTATCTTGTGATGGGGACAATAGGTGCAACGTTCATTCTGATCGGCGTTGGAATGCTATATATGAAAACAGGCACCCTCAATATGCTTGACCTTGCGGAGCGAGTTCAAGCCATTGATAGCAGCCGAACCATCAACACAGGTCTGGCATTTATCATGGTGGGTGTTGGCGTCAAGCTCGCCCTATTCCCCTTACATATGTGGTTACCACCCGCATACACGCACGCCCCCTCCGCCGTCACCGCTTTTCTCGCAGCAACTGCAACAAAGGTAGCGGTCTATGTAATGATCCGATTTATCTATACGATTTTCGGGGCTGAGCATGTATTCCATGAGATGGGCATGGACCTTATCCTCTTGGTGCTTGCCGTCGTTGCGATTTTTAAATGCTCATTTATGGCTACCATTCAAAGCAACGTCAAAACCGTGCTGGCTTACAGCAGCGTTGCCCAGATTGGCTATATCATTCTTGGTATTAGCATGGTCAGTGTCACTGGGCTCATGGCAAGCCTTCTGCATATTTTTAATCACGCACTCATGAAAGGTGCCTTGTTTATGGCGGTTGGCGCAGTGTTTTATCGCATGGGCTCTGTCGAAGTTAAGGCCTTCCAAGGGCTAGGAAAGCACATGCCTCTGACAATGGCAGCATTTACCATTGCAGGGCTTAGTATTATCGGTGTGCCGCTTACCGTAGGCTTTGTCAGCAAGTGGTATCTTGTGACCGGTGCGCTTGAACAAGGAAATTGGCTACTTTCAATCTTAGTGCTTCTTGGCTCCTTACTTGCCGTTATCTACATTGGGCGAATTCTCGAAGCAGCCTACTTTAATGACCTTCCTAAAAGTGTTGAAGCAAGCTCAGTGAAAGAAGCACCGGTGTTAATGTTAATTCCGATGTGGGTGCTTGTTGTCTCAAACATTTATTTCGGCATCGACACAGACCTAACGATCGGTGCGGCGACACACGCGGCTGAATGGCTTACTCAACACACAGATGCTATGGGGGCTCGTCCATGAATATCTGGACTGCAGTAGATCCAAGCACGCTAATTAGCCTATCAATTATCATTCCTCTTATTGGGGCATGCCTAGTTCTCGCAACCGGTAAATCACCTAACCTTCGAGAGGCCGTAACCCTTGCAACAGCAGCGTTGCTATTTACGGTAGTGTTGGCCATCGCGGATAACACGTTTAATCAAGTTAGTATGCAGACAACTTGGCTAGAGCTGTTTCCAGGTATTGGCCTAGCATTCGAAGTCGAACCACTAGGCGTCTTATTTTCTGTCGTCGCCAGTTTCTTGTGGATCGTCACGACGATATACGCCATTGGCTATATGAGAGGACACCACGAACAAAACCAAACTCGATTCTTCCTATGTTTTGCGCTTGCCATAAGTTCGGTAATGGCTATTTGTTTCTCCGCAAACTTGTTAACGCTGTTTGTGTTTTATGAGATTTTGACTCTGTCGACCTATCCCCTTGTTACTCACGCAGGTACCGAAGAAGCGAAGCGTGGTGGTCGGGTTTATTTAGGTATCTTGCTTGGCACCTCGGTTGCATTTTTATTGCTTGCCATATTAGGCACTTGGCATATCGCTGGCACCCTTGAATTTAAGCCGGGGGGGATTCTTGAGGGTAAAGCGAGCGCGCCAATACTCGGTATATTGTTAGTTTTATTTTGCTATGGCATTGGTAAGGCCGCCTTGATGCCCTTTCACCGTTGGCTGCCCGCAGCAATGGTCGCACCCACTCCCGTAAGCGCCCTACTCCACGCCGTAGCCGTTGTGAAGGCAGGCGTATTTAGTGTTCTAAAGGTCGTGATTTATATCTTTGGTATCGAGCAGTTGCGCGACATTCCATTAGCAGATGTGATGCTCTATGTTGCTGCGACCACAGTTTTATTATCATCGTGTATTGCGATGACCAAGGACAACCTTAAGGCCCGTTTAGCCTACTCTACCGTAAGCCAGCTAAGTTATATTGTGGTAGGTGCATTACTGGCCTCTCCCGTCGCCGCAGCTGGCGGCGCGATGCATATTGCGACGCATGCCGTTGGTAAGATCACCTTATTCTTTTGTGCCGGTGCGATACTGGTTGCCAGCCATAAGAAGAATATAAGTGAAATGGTTGGTTTGGGGCGTCAGATGCCTATAACCATGACGGCCTTTGCTATTGGCGCTATCAGTATCATCGGCTTGCCACCCATGGCCGGCACTTGGAGCAAGTGGTACCTCACGATCGGCGCTCTAGAAGCTGACCATCTCGCGATTGTCGCCGTGCTTATGATTAGCTCTTTACTGAATATTGCTTACCTACTACCGATTCCCATGAAGGCATTTTTTGCTCCCCAACCTGCCGACACCAAAGCATGGACTTGGAGCGAGTGCCAAGAAGCCCCTCTTGCCTGTTTGTTGGCGATTATCACCACGTCGGTGCTGTGTGTACTGTTGTTCTTTTTCCCAGAACCTCTTATCGACTTAGTAAACATGATCCCTGGGGTCTCAACCATCGTTCAAGGAGGAAGCTAGTGGATAACCCAAACGAAGCGAAAGACTTCTTCGACAAGCCTGAAAACATAAGCAAGATGCTGAAAGTTTTTTATGTGCTATGCGCCCTCTTAGTCGCCGCAGATTTTATCGTGCATAGACACGTCTACCACGAGTGGGAAAACATTCCAGCTTTTTACGCAATATATGGCTTTGTTGGCTGCGTCATTCTCGTATTGGTCGCTAAAGAAATGCGAAAGATTTTGATGCGTGGAGAAGACTACTACGATGAATAGTCTGATGATGTTACCGCCTTTTATTCCTCTGTTGGTTGGCGCGCTCGCTGCAATTTTTCTACGCGGACCATTACGCTCTGTGCTGATGTTATTGACGCCGATATGGGGTGCACTGCAGCTTTGGGGAATGGAGCCTGGCGTCTATTGGGCGTTTGAGTTTATGGGCTATGCACTAGAGCCCGTGAGAGTGGACAAACTCAGCTTGATGTTTGGCTATCTATTTCATCTGGCATCGTTTATCGCAGTTATTTATTCACTTCATCTCAAAGACACCGTTCAGCACGTCGCAGGGCTTAGCTATGCTGCAAGTGCCGTGGGCGCTGTATTTGCCGGTGATTTACTTACCTTGTTTGTATTTTGGGAAGCGCTAGCGCTAACCTCAGTCTTCCTTATCTGGGCTCGTCGCACCGACAAAGCCTTCAGTTCGGGCATGCGCTATTTAATTATTCAGGTGCTGTCAGGCGTTATGTTGTTGGCAGGCACGCTGGCGTTGCTAGGTAGTGGAAAGGACTTACGTTTTGGCTATATCGGGCTAGAACATGAAGGCCTCGCCTCCGTTGGTGCTTGGCTAATATTCTTGGCGTTCGGAATAAAGTGTGCATTTCCGTTCGTCCATAACTGGCTTACCGACTCTTACCCCGAAGCAACTCCCACTGGCACCATTTTTCTCGCCTCGTTCACCACTAAAGTTGCTGTATATGCGTTTGCGCGCGGCTACCCTGGAACAGAACTACTCGTTTGGATTGGCGGTACCATGGCATGCTTCCCTATCTTTTTTGCGGTGATAGAAAACGATCTTCGGAGAGTGCTCGCCTACAGCATGATCAACCAAATTGGTTTTATGGTGGTAGGAATTGGTATTGGCACATCTCTAGCGTTGAATGGTGCGGTTGCCCACGCCTTCAATGACGTCATCTTCAAAGGTTTGCTAATGATGACAATGGGCTCCGTTCTTCACATGACAGGCAAAATGAATGGCTCCGACTTAGGCGGACTGTACAAGACAATGCCAAAAACGACCATACTCTGTATTGTCGGCGCTGCGTCTATATCAGCGTTCCCTCTTTTCAGTGGCTTTGTCTCTAAGTCTATGATCATGAGTGCCGCAATATCAGAAGGGTATAACGTCATTTGGTTATTGTTACTGTTTGCTGCCGCAGGTGTGTTCCATCATGCTGGCATCAAAATACCGTACTTTGCCTTTTTTGCTCATGATTCAGGTATCCGAGTGAGTGACCCTCCAAAGAATATGCTCATCGCGATGGCCATTGCCGCGACATTATGCATTTTAATCGGAAGCTTTCCTGCACAAACAGTGTATTCACTTTTACCTTGGGAATCTGAGTATCAGCCCTATGACCTGACGCACGTGTTGACTCAGTTACAGCTATTGTTTTTCTCAGCCTTAGCCTTTGTGTGGCTTAACTTGCGCAATATGTACCCGCCAGAGCTGCGTTCAACAAACCTTGACGCTGATTGGTTTTACCGCAAGCTCGCGCCTACATTTATTTTACGCATTGCGGCCTCCGTGAACGGAGTGTATCAGCGACAAGAACAAGCGGCGATTTCAGGCGTAAAGGCGTTAATTCGAAAATCTTACGACACCGAGACAGGGCAGCCAAAGGGTTACTTTTCGAAGCTCTGGCCAACAGAAACTATGGTGGCATGGGTAGCAATTTTGCTTGCGTCTTACTTAATGCTCTATTACGTCTAAGCTGTCTCATTGCGCTAACTGCTTTGCAGCTAGCGCAATGAGAAGGCAGAAGGCCGACTGTGTTCGACAGATAAACCACGACCTCAAAACAAGACCTCAGAGGAAGCATTCAAGCAATTGACTAAACAGGTCTCTTAAAGAAATAGGCCTAGGCTGATCAGCCCACCGAACCACAAAGACTCACCCTACGATGCACTGCTGTACCATGCGGTACCATTCACTGCTCTAGAATGCACTAGTCTAGAAAAGCGATTCACTCGCCCTCCTCCATCCTTTCAAATCATAAAAAGACAAGAACGGCGCCCAGCTTATCCCCGCTAACTTTAAACATTAACTTCAAGCGCCTAATATAATAAGAATGCCAACAGACCCGTTGCGAATCACACTAGCTACGAGCCTGCTAAAAGAGCTGGTTACACTACGAGTAACGTCATGCATAACTTCATCAATAACGTCATACATAAATTATGCACTAAGTGTCGCCGAAGTAATGCGTGTAAATCGCATTAGGGTAGCCCCACTGAATAGACTGAGTGCACGTCGCTACGGCACCGCCACAGTATTTATTCAAGATATCTGTTTCTTGGTAGCCTGCGATAATTTGCACAAAGTACGGAATATTATTGGGCTTCAGCGTCGTTTGAGCGTTTGATGGGTCGTGCGCATACCCCACACTGTGCATTAACTCATGAAACATAAGCGCTGCGGCTTGATTAATATGCCAAGGCTTGGTCTTGCCGTCTGGAGAAGCATCTCCCGCCATACCGTAGCGTTCAATCTTAAGCTTCAAAGCACGTCCACCATAAGCAACGCCCGAGGTTCGCTCAGAAATATAAAACTTAAACTTACCACCGTTATTGAAGGCGTCTTCAACCACACTATTAATAGCCAACTTGTAAACACTGAACGACCCTGGAAATGTAATCGTTGCCGACAGGTCACTACTAAACGCAGCTATATTTGCTGGAAGTACTAAGTTGTTAGAGCCTTGATAACTGGAATCTAACAAACTTACTTGTGCGTCAAAGGCATCTTTAAATTTGGTCGTGTTTACAACAAAGGCAATGCGCCCAAAGATCTTTTTAAAGCGCTTTATATGCCGCGCTTCCCATGTTGTCATTTGAGTGTCTTGGAAGCCTGCTGCACCAGAATCCGTTGGTGGTACGAACATATCATCAGTAATTTGAACACCACTAAAAATACGGTCTGAAATGGCGGCAATCGCAGTAGCGTCGGCAGAGTGGTTCGCTAAAAGATGATGCGCGTCGGTACTATCTAAACCCATTGAGACCAGGTCGTTAAGTGGCGAACTACTGTGCTGTGCTGCATTCACCTTAACCGTCACAAAGTCCCAAGTACTCTTCAAAGTGCCATCATTTACTCGTAACTTAAATATATAAATACCTTCTACTTGCGGGGTGAAGCTAGGTTCAGCCTTCGTCGCATCAAAACTTGAGGCAACCGCTGCTAGATGGCTACCGCTAGGCTCATGATTTAATAGCCATTCATACGATAAGGCATCAGCATCGGGATCATGGCTTCCTAGTCCGTGGAGTGTAATCGCATGGCCGAGCACATCCACTTGGTCGATACCTGCGTTCGCCGTCGGCTGGCCATTCACAGAGGCAAGCGTGGCAAAAACCTTGGTCGTGTCAGGTGCCGAATCAGTATTGCCATCGTGCACAATCAACTGCAATTCATAGGTTCCTGCTACATCCGGTGTAAATTTAGGAATCGCAGAGGTGTCGTCATCTAAACTTGCAGTGCTGCCGGTCGGCGCGGAAACAAATGTCCAACTATACGTGAGTGGGTTTAAGTCGTTATCAAAGCTTTTACGGCCATCTAAGGTGGTGGCTATGCCCACCTTTGCAGTTTGTTCAAGGCCAGCAATTGCGACAGCTTTAGCTTGTGAGACATTGGCACTTGCTTCAACGGTAAACTCTCTAGTGATCACTTTTGTAATCGTGGGGCTTACGTTGCTTCCTGGTGCAACGCCTGGCGAAAATACCGGTTTGCATGAAACAGAAACTTCAGCCTTGTATTCACCATCAACGTCTAACAAGAGTTTAGGTTGAGGCGAACTAGAGTCGCTAAGGGACGATGTCGAATTCGAGGGCTTCTCGGTCAATTGCCAATCATACTGACCGACATTCGAGCCCTGAGGGCAATTCACTTTGGTCGCATCAAACGTGATCTTACCGCCGGTCTTGTCATGATCTGCCGTTAATGCGCTTAAATCGAGATCTTTGGCGATATGCTTCAACGCCTCGTCGACAGATTCAGAACTACTGCTACTGCAGCCAACAAGAAACATCAAGATAGCCATCAGTATCGTTCGTTCTATCTGTTTGATAAACCTTGCTGCCGTAGAGTCGAAAAACCAAGCCATGCAGTACTCCAAATTAAGACCAACCATAAGGTCTACAAATTTAGTATAGAAACGCCCCAATACAAGAAACAGCCGAGTAACGCTTTCACTTGAGAATATCACGCCAACCATTTTCATTAAGTAATAAGCAACAAACTTATTATTCTTAGAAATCATTAGCAGAGATACGTACAATGGCGCCAAAATTAATCAGGTAGTATTTCATGAAGTCTAATCACGTAACATCTAGCATCGCCATAACGGCTCTTCTTGCAGGCAGCATGTCGGCACATGCCACGAACGGTTATTTCCGTTTGGGTTACAGTGCAAAC
The DNA here is from genome assembly GCA_034110885.1 of Oleiphilaceae bacterium. Classification (GTDB taxonomy): domain Bacteria; phylum Pseudomonadota; class Gammaproteobacteria; order Pseudomonadales; family Oleiphilaceae; genus PZPK01. Next base: position 504 of record JAWUYI010000047.1, on the reverse strand, counting down.
AATATTGCAATGGGCGGCGCATCGACTGCCGCTGCGCACGACGCGATGGCAGGGTCGTCTAACCCAGCCTTAGCGCTTGGCGTTGAAGAGAACTACACAGCCGCCTTAAGTATCTTTGCGCCAGATAGAGGGTTTACTGTTGAAACACAGGACGCTAGCATTACTGGGCCGTTCCCTTTGGCAGACGGCGAATACCGCTCAGACAGCGAAGCTTTTCTCATTCCGTCATTTGGTTATAACCGCAAAGTAGACGATCGATGGGCAGGGAACATGTCTCTTTATGGAAACGGCGGCATGAATACTGATTATTCCGAATCTGTATTTGGCGCTGGCGAAACAGGCGTTGACCTGTCGCAACTATTTTTGAATGTATCGGTCGCCTATGAGCTGACAGACAGCACCCACATTGGCCTTGCGCCCATTTTAGGCTATCAACGTTTTGCAGCAAAAGGTCTAGACGCGTTCGGAGCATTTTCTCAAGACGCCAACTCGGTGAGCGGCAAT
>JAWUYI010000046.1:0-28916 GCA_034110885.1 Oleiphilaceae bacterium | reverse complement strand
TTAGGCATAGATTTGCGACCAACTTGCTGCGAGCATGCACCGACAATCGAGCCATTCAAGAAATGCTAGGGCATAGCAATATTGCCACCACACAGATTTATACCCATGTGGTGGGTATTCAAGAACGTGGCGTCGTTAGCCCTATCGATCAACTTTAGTATGTTTGCCTAGGGATTAACGTCGAGCATGGTGTTGGCTCTTAACGTACCGTTATTGTTTTCAAATTCTGCGCCTACGCTAGCGGTTCCGACACTTAAGCCCGTATATATACCTTTTTGATTTGGAAATACCTCGGCGATATTGGGGTGGTTTGAGAACCATGTAAGCTTATTGTTTTTCACTAAGCTGGTTCGGCAGTTACTGCTGTCGATGGCAACGGCCGTAAATTGAATGGTGTCACCTACATCTACTTGAGGTGAAAGTGGTTGCAGCTCTATGGCGAGCGCGTCACTAATATCGTCGCAGCGTTGTTCAACCGTAATGGCAGCTGTGCCTGTTTCTAAGGTGACGGGGTCTGATGCGGTGATGGTTGCGCTGCCCACATCAATCGCTTCGGCAACACCTTTTAGATCCGTGGCGTTACTAATGGCAATAACGCCGGTGTCACTTGAGCTCCATGCAACCCGGTTTGTTATCTCGACGAGGTCACCTCCATACCTGGCAAATGCTTGATAGAGAATGGTTGACCCTGCGCTATAGGTGCTTGTGGCTGGTGTGACAATAATGTTGTCGACGGCGCCACCTACTACGGTAACGGGCACGGTTTCTGAGATGCCATCTAAGGTGGCGGTCACTGTCGTGCCGCCCGCGGCAATGCCGGTTAATAAGCCTTTTTGGGTGCTTGTATTTGAGATTTCTGCCACAGCTGAGTTGGCGGTGCTCCAAACAACTTCTCCGGTAATTAGTCCGAAGCTACCGTCTGCATAGCTGCCGATGGCGCGATAGCGAACCGTGCCGTTGGGTTCTACATTCGCATCGTCCGGCGATACGATAATTGAGTTAAGCGCTGTGCTTACGACGGTTAAAATTGCGCTGTCTGCTTGCCCTTCATAATTAGCCGTGAGTGTAGTGGTGCCTGGGGACACTGCATCAATTATGCCTTTAAAGACTAATGCGACGGAGGGCGCACTACTAGACCAATTGGCCGAGCGGGTGACATCAAGTCGGTCTCCATTGCTTAGGTTCGCATAGGCTTGCCATTGGGTAAGCGACTTCTCGGGAATAGAGGAGGTAGTGGCTACGATGTCGACCGAGAGCACGACATCTTCAATGACGCTTAGAGATGCTTGGCCTTCAATGCCTTGATAGCTTGCAGTGATATTGGCTGTGCCTTGGTCAATTGCTGTGACTAGGCCAATGTCGAGGCCTGAGCTGTTCACCGAGGCAACGGTCTTGTCGGAGCTTGCCCAGGACGAACTGTTTGTAATGTCTTTAGTGGTAAAGTCGCTATAACTTGCTATTGCACGATACTGTTCTTGGGCTCCGGCATACAGCTCGTTGCTCAGTGGTGACACTTCAATGCCTACAATAACGGCAGGAGTTACCGTTAAGTTGGTGGTTTGAACAATGGCTGGCCCACCTGTTGTCGGAATGCTTCCCGAATGAACTCTTATCGTTGGCGTACCAAGCGCAACACCTTCAGCAATGCCGCTCGACGTAATTGTGGCGAGAGTGGGGCTGCTACTTTGCCAGAACACATCGTCATTAATGGGCGAAGTTGAGCCGTCGGAAAAAGTGCCAACAGCTTCGTATTGGATGGTCTGCCCCACGGCCACGGAAGCATTGAGGGGGGAGATTTCGATGGAGCTGAGCGTTGCGGGGTTCACGGTGACATTAATGGCTGAGCTGTTACCGGCAAAGTACGCCGTAATACTAGCTACCCCAGCGCCCTGAAACTGCACAAGGCCTGCGTTGCTGCTGGAGGGTATAACTGTAGCGATGGCCTCATTGTCGGACAGCCATGTGGCTTCTTCGGTCACGTCTCTGTCTGAGTCATCAGAGTAAAATGCCCTCAGCTCAAGTGGAGCAGAGTTGCCAACGGGGCCTGCAAGCTCACCAGGGAAAATTTGTAAACTCTGCAGAGTGGGGGGCAGTACGCGCACAAATGCTCGGTCTGAGGTGCCATTGAACGACGCAGTAATACTTGAAAAGCCAGCGCTGTTGCCAGTTGCTAGTCCTTTATCGTTGATGCTGGCAACCTCGTTTCTTCCACTGCTCCAGCTTACGATATTAGTAAGGTCTAACTGTGTACCGTTCGAATATTCACCTAGAGCGGCATACTGGAGTGTGAGGCCTTCGGCGAGGGAGCTTAAAAACGGGCTGACTTTGATTTCTACCAAATTGGGAAGGGTTGCTTCCGCCGCAGCGGTCGCACTTTCGCTTTGGTAGTTTGCGGTGATGGTGACGGCGCCAATATTATTAAAAGACGCTAGGCCGCCTTGCTCTCCGAAGGGGGCAATGTTGACGATAAATTCATTCGACGAAGACCAAGTGGTGACGTTTGTGATGTCAGCAGTGGTGCCATCTGAGTAGACAGCCGAAGCAGTAAATTGCTCGGTGGTGCGAACGGGTTGCGACACCGCACTGGGAGCGATGAGGATGCTGTCGAGCACGGGTGCCAGTACTGTGAGGTTTGTTTGCGCAGACTGCCCATTGAAGCTAGCGGTAATAATTGTGGTTCCCACCGCTAACGCTTGGGCAAGCCCGTCAGGGCTAATGCTTGCAATAGTTTTTTGGCTACTTTGCCAAGTAGATTGAGCCGTCACTAACACAGAAGTGTTGTCTGAATAAATCGCAAAGGCACGAAATTGAATGGCAGTACCTGCTGGTGTGCTTCTGTTTATGGGGGCTACTTTTAGCGCTTGTATGGTTGCTGCACTTACTGCAATGCTGGCCGTTGCCGATCCGCCATTGTAGGTTGCCACGACTGTTGTATTACCTTGGGCTAAAAGTAGAACAGCGCCTTCTTGTCCAGCGTCGTTTTGAGCAATGGCGATGTTGGGGTCAAGACTTTGCCAGCTCGATAGCGCTGTAACATCAAGCGTTGAGCCATCCGATAGATCCATTAAGGCCTGCAACTGTAGGTAACTTCCGGCCGGGCCACTAGAGCTTTGCGGAACGATGCGCAGGTCAGTCGGTGTTGCATTGGTCACGGTCAATTCACTGCTCGCACTGACATTGCCGGTCGGGCTTGTCGCTGTCGCGCTTATCTGTGTTTTACCGACGTCTTGGCCTGTCGATAAGCCTTGGTCGTTCACTGTTGCGACGCTAAGGTCGGCACTTTGCCAATTAACTGAGTTTGTTAAGTTGTTGGTGCTGTTATCTGAGTAAATGCCGATCGCTTTAAACGCGGTACTCAAGCCTGAGGCGATTGTGTTAAACGGAGGCGAAACAACCAATCGGTCGAGCGTGGCGGCTGTAACCGTGACGGCCGATGTATCCGATTGTCCGTTTAGGCTTGCGGTAATGGTGGCGGCGCCAGAACTAAGCATGGTCGCAAAGCCGCCTCGGTTGCCATTTGCAACAACGTCCACAATAGTGGCGTTGTCAGAAGACCAGGAAACCACCTGTGTGACGTCGGAACTGCTTCCTCCCGAATAAAATGCTCTCGCTGTAAACTGCTCTACATTACCTTCGGCTTTGCGTGTTGCTGAAGGGCTTATTTCGATGCTATTGAGGGTTGGCTGGGTCACAGTTAAGTTGGTTTGCCCTGTTTGACCCAAGTAGGCGGCTCTGATGGTGCTGTTACCAAGCCCAATTGCCGATGCAAGTCCACTTGCGTTGATCGTTGCGACACTTAAGGTGTCGCTTTGCCATGCAGCAAGGGCGCTGATGTCTTGGCTTGTGTTGTCACTGTAAAAAGCTCTGGCTTGATAGCTCTGTGTTAAACCGATGGGCAGCTCGATGTTAGTTGGCGTCACTTGAATGCTAGTTAGCGTGGCGGCCGTAACGTTTATCTCTGAGCGGGCGATACGGCCTGCGTAGGCGCACGCTGCCGTAGTTTGGCCTTCGCTTCTTCCCGCAACAAGGCCTTTATCGATGCTTGCAATGGTCGGGTTGAGTGCCGCCCAAGTAGCGTCGGCGGTCACGTCTACGGTGTCGCCATTGCTGTAATACGCGGTGCATACAAGCACTGTTTGATTACCCACCGCAACAGAGCTTGGGTTGGGCGTAATTTGCAGGTTTGTCAGCACTGCGGAGGTGACGGTAATGTCTGAAATACCTTGTTGGCCGCCAAAGTTAGCGGTGATCTGCACACCGCCAGGGGCCAGCGTTGTCACCAAACCTGTAGAGGAGACGGTTGCAATGTTGCTGTCGCTAGAGTTCCACGCTACGCCGCTATTCAGTTCTGCTGAGGTGTTGTCACTAAAGTAGGCCGTGGCTGTTAACTGAACGGTATTGCCGGAAGGCAGACTCACTGTGCGCGGATCAATGGAAACAGAATCGACGGTTGCGGCCGTACTTGTTGCGTTGGTGGTCGCGGTTGTTCCGCTAAGTGTGGCAGAGATCGTTGCGGAACCTGGTGTGGCAAATGATGCTAAGCCTGTCGTTGAAATAGACACCGATGCAGCATTACTTGAAGACCACGTTGCGTTAGTACTTACGTCGGTAACGGAACCGTCGGAATAGTAAGCAGTGGCCGTATATTGCTGGCTTGCACCTGAGGGCAGAGAAAGGTTCGCAGGTTCGATCTGTATCGCGATCAATGACGGGCTAATAACCGAAAGCACGGCGCTATTGGTATAGGTGCTGCCATTCTCTGTATAGCTTGCAGTGATGCTGACACTGCTTATCGTAACGCCTGTGACAAGGCCGCCCGCGCTAATCGTTGCGCCGGCATTGTCACTGCTCCACGCGACACTGTTCGTGATGTCGGTAGTTGTTAAATCAGTATAAATCACGAAGGCTGCGTATTGTTTGGTTTCTCCAACTATGAGCGTTTCGTCTCTTGGGAAGACCAAAATTCGGTCAACCGTGACGGCAGAAATAACGTTTAGCGCTGCACGCTCACTATCCACAACGGAACCTTGGTAGCTAAGTTGGGCGCTTATAGTGGTGCTGCCTGTCGATAGGGCTACGGCATTCGCAGTGGCGTCAATATTCGCAACGCTTTCATTGTTGCTGAACCAAGCAACATTGTCCGTCACGTCAACGCGTTCGTTGTTGCTCAAATAAGCAATGGCTTTATAGGTTTGGTTATCGCCTTCAACCAATACTTTATTAAAGGGCTCAACGACGATGGTGTTAATCGTAATGCTGGCAGGGAGCACAGTGAATAGAGCACTCGCGGTTTCGGTGACGCCTTGGTAGTCAATACTTGCGGTAAGGGTCGCGGTGCCTTCGGCCAGAGCACTTGCCACACCTTGATCGTTAATGCTGGCGATGCCTTCTGCGCTAGAACTCCACGTAACGTCGTTGGTGATGTCCAGTTCGAGACCGCCTACCATTTTTGCGGTTGCTCGGAAGTTAACGCTGGCGCCGATGATCGTTTCTGTGAGGCTTGGCGTAATGAGTAGTTCGTCGAGTGCCGGGTTGTCTACCGTTAGTGCTGCATTGTCTTGATAGTTAATACCTTGATAGTCAAAGGTCGCGGTAATCGTTGCGGTACCGTTTTCGACTCCGACGGCAACACCTGTTCCGTCGATAATGGCCGTATTGGTATTGCTTGATGACCATGCTACTGAGTCACTTACGTCAGTTGTACTTGAGTCGGTCATGGTAAGCGTGGCGCTAAACTGCTGACTTGTACCTTTAAGAATGTCTGCTGTGCTCGGGGTCACATCAATACTTTGAACACCTACGCTTATCGATTTAACGCTAAGTTTGCCATTTGCGCTTAGCAATTCACTTCCGTTGTTGAACGACACTTGAATTTCGCTTTCGCCTTGAGCGATGCCTGTGGCAAGACCGTTTGCATCAACGCTGGCGACATTTTCTGCGTTGGATGCCCATAAAACTCGGTCACTAATGTCTTCAATGCTGCCATCACTTAAGCGCGCTGTGGCTTTGTATTGGCGAGTCATTCCAATCAGGATGTCATCTGAAAATGGCGTCACCACAAACCCTGTCACACTAAGGCTAGAAACGGTATGTGTGGCGGTCGCCGATTGACCAGAAAACTCGGTGGTAATGTTGGCGCTACCTGTGCTTAGGGAGCTTACGAGGCCAACAGCGCTGCCTTGGTTCGCCACTTCCGCAACAGCTGTATCTGAACTTGCAAAAGCGGCTTGCGAGGTGACTTCTATTCGTCTGCCGTCTGAATAGACTGCTGTGGCTATATACTGCTGGCTGAGCCCCACATAGCTTGCGCTTTGCGCGGGTGACAATTCGAGAGCAGTGAGTGTCCGGTCGAATACCTCGAGTTGAGATGACGTTTTTAAACCTGAATAGCTAGCAGTGATAGAAACATTGCCAGTAGCAATTGCGCTGGCAAGGCCTGTGCTAGAAATGCTCGCAATTGTCGCGTCTGACGAAGACCACGTTGTAACGTCACTCACGTCCTGCCTGGTTCCATCTTCTTCCGTGAGATAGGCACTGAACTGCTGAGTTTCTCCGGTATTTAAACCAGCACTGCTGGGTTCAACCTGCAGTACACTGCCACCGTCTAAAACAAACAACGCGCCGTCTTTGTTGCCGCAACCGCTCAGTGAAACTAGGGTGACGAATACGAGCGCAATTAACTTCATGATGCTCATGGGTTTTAGTTCCTATTATTGCGCTTGTTTCGTGTTGGTTGTTTGCGGCTCTTCTGCTCTGCGTTGAATCAGTTCGCTCGAGGCTTTGTAAAAAATTACTTCGATACGACGGTTCTTCTCTCGGTTTTCTTTGGTTTCGTTGTTGGCCAAAGCAAAACGCTTGCCTTTGCCCTCATAGCTAATACGTTGAACATTAATGCCGTTCTCAACGAGGTAATCTGCTGCCGAGCGAGCGCGTAAAAATGCAAGCTCCTCGTTTATGTCGTCGCGACCGGTGCTATCGGTAAATCCGTTTATGTGTACTCGGTACTCGGGGTGTTTGTTTAAAAACGCCACCACCTCAAAGGAAGGGTGATCCACTAGATTGTCTAAGTTAAATTGCGCAAATTGGAACGAGAGGTTAAACAAAAACGTATCTTGCGGGCAGCCATTGGAGCTAACAGGAACGTTAAGATAGGTGTCTGGGCAACGATCAAGATAGTTTGGCACACTGTCATTGTCGTCATCGTTGTAGTCTCTAGTGTCACGTGGGCGGGTGCCGAACTTGTAGCTAACACCGACAAACGCACCAAGACTGCTAGAGTCATTGATTGTGGTGACTTGGCTGTTTTGCACCACCGTCGTATCTAGATCGTAGAGGTCGTAGCGTAGGGTGAAGTCGAGCGCCCATGCTGGGCGAAAGAACCAGTCAATGCCCGATTGCAGACCGCCCGTCATGCTTTGATCACCACTCACGCCGGTTGCATTGCCGGGTGCCGGGTTTTGATCCCATTGCGAATACATGCGCCCGATTGAACCACCTAAGAACCACTTTAATCGATCATCGTTACCAAGTACTGTTTCGTAGCGGCCGCCAAGGTTGTAAGAGGTAAACATTCGGTCATCAAAATCATAACGAAGGTACTCCACAAAGGGCTTTATCGCGGGCAAATATTCATTATTGAAGGTTGCTGAAAAACTAAAACCTGAGCCAGAATCTTCTGGCGATTGCAGGCTAGCAACGCCGCCGTTTGTATCATTTTCGCCATATGAGTTAGAGCCCATTCCCAGTTTAAATGAGAGGGTATCAAGGTATATTTTGTCGATAACTTCAGGCGACGTTTCTTGGCTGTCATTTGGTTCGCTTGTTTGTTGCAACTGATCCGCGAGAGCGTGTGACGTGAGTAGAAAAGACGTTAGAAAAAAAGGAAGCAGAGAAAAGCGTGTAAACCTTAAGAAACTTAGCGCTAGAATTTGTGTAAGGCCATAAAAATTCATGTAAAAAAGTTCCCTTTTTGTGTTTGGACGTTTGTACATCTAGTTCCGATAATTTAGTTCAAATCCGCGATTAAGGCGAGAGTTTGCGTCAGTCGTAAGCCTGTTGAGTTAGCGGAATAATTTCAATGTTGTAGATGTTTCTGTACTCGGGGGTCAGTAAAAACTTCACCAAAATACGATAGGCGTCTAGGTCTAAGGCTAGAAGTTCTTGCTCTTCCTTATGTTCGGCTTGCACTCTGTTTTCGATGGTGTCTTTTTGAGGGACACAAAAATTTGTGTGAGCACTCGCAGGACTAAAGCCATAGTCATAACAATCTTCTGGAAGCGTAAGTTTCGCGATATAGCGCCATTCGTTGATCAGGTGGTAGTCAACCACAGGCTCTCGGATGTTTTTGCTGTTGGGGTTGGTTTCCGGTGCATGAGACTCACGAATGAGCACGGCGCTTGGCCATGGCCAAGCGTGGGTTCTGTATTGTGCTAGGGCGGTTTGCAGTCGTTCGTTGTAAATCTCAGGCGCTTCTTTGCCAACACATGCGCCTAAACATCGCTTAAGTTGCATGCGAAAGCAGGGGCCATTTTTGCGTATAGATTTTTCCAAACCAAGCAACTTATGGCACAGAAAAAAGTTGTCCGCGATTTTTTCTAGGCTGGATTGAGCTTGGCGCTGGCTTCTAAACAGGCTGGACTGCGCGTCGCTAAGGCAGGCGTCTTGTGCGAGTTCTTGTAGAGCGGTTTCTAAATAGCCTTGCTCATTTTCGAATGTTCGTAGTTCGTACAAGGTGCGGGTTTTGCGTAAGCGGCGATTATGTATCGGTTTGAGGGTTTTTATCTCTTGGCTTTCGAGAAGTTGTGCACCTAGATCGCCCGCTGTTCGTTTAAACTCTACATGAGCGATGCTTGAGTGCATCGCTTGGTCTGTTGGGTTGCGAAAGTCTTGATAGAAGTGACTCATAACACGCTGTTTGATGTTGATGCTTTTTCCCACATAGAGCAGGGCGCCATTCTCGTTATAAAAGTAATAAACGCCGGGGGCGGCAGGCAAGTTTTTAACCTGACTGGCTTTAAGCAAGGGCGGCAGACTAGGATTACTTTGAATCGAATGGCAAGCGCCCGCGATCTCCTCCGCAGAGAACAAAGAATTTAATTTGGTGAAGAATAGATACACCATGTAGGCGTCGTCGAGCGCGCGGTGTCTGCTGTCGATGGCAAGATTAAAGCGTTTGATTAAGGCATCTAGGCCATGTCGCTTGAACTGTGGGAATAATATTCGGCTGAGCTTCACAGAGCACAAGGGCTTGGTGTTATAGCTTAAGCCAGCGCGCGCAAATTCTTGTTTGAGAAATCCGTAGTCAAAGCGGGCATTGTGCGCGACCAATACTTTGTTGTTTAAGCGCTCGAACAACTCTTCGGCGATGTCTGAAAACAGAGGCGCGCCTTGTAACATGTCTGGCGTAATGCCGGTAAGCGATTGAATAAACGGCGGCAAGCTTCTTTGGGGGTCGACAAAGGTTTGCCAAGAATCGATTTTTTCGCCATTTTTTACCTCAATCAATCCAAGCTCTATCACTCGATGCTCGTGAGCTTTACTGCCTGTTGTCTCGCAATCCAGTATCACGAAGTGTTCGGGCAAACCTTCGGAAATGCCCGCCGGGTGAGTGTCGTCAAATAGAGAATCTTGTTGCATGGTTTAAGGCTTACTCACTATTTGATTAAGCGTGGCAGTAGCCACTTGCTGATTTGCCATTCACTGCGCAAGTAGCCTTCTATCTTCGGCAGGCCGTCGTCGCAGTTGGCTTGTTTGCGATGATAAAAAACATGGCCAAGCGGTGCGGGCAGTTGTTCTTGTTTGCTGAAGTTTTCGCCTGCAATAAATGCAAGTTTGAGTCCGGGTAAAGAAGTGAGCAAGCCTATTACGGGCTTTTGGCAGTGTGCGCAGAGTCCGCGTTGGAGCGCAGGTGGCGCTCGATACGTGCTGAATTCAATACCATTTTCGGGTAGTAGAACATGCTTGGTTCTTACAACGTTTACGTCTGAAAAGCCTTTGCCATAAAGCTGCTGACATATTTTGCAGTGGCAAAAGAAACGGAGTATCGGTTTTGTTTCGACTTGAAAACGCGTTTTACCACAGGGGCAGCTGCATTCGGTGTCGAAGAAATGGTTTTCAGAAGCGTTGATGCTCATAAGCTTGGTCCGTTTTTTGTTATTCTACGCGCACAAGGTGATATGTGATCAGTGTCTGGCGCTAGGCGTGCGCGGTTAGTGTAAAGCACTTTTGGTTCGTAGGGTATTCTTCAAGCAGTAGGAGCTATGTGTGAGCGGAAAGCTAAGTAAAGATGAATTTGTAAAGGTTGTGGCTGCCACGCCTTTGGTGTCGATAGATCTGATTGTGCGCAATAGCGGGGGCTCTGTTTTTTTGGGCAAGCGTTTGAATAAACCAGCACAAGGTTACTGGTTTGTGCCAGGTGGCCGCATTCTAAAGGATGAGTTGTTTAACGCTGCGTTTGATCGCTTGGTTGCAGCGGAGTTGGGGTTAAGCTCAAGTCTTGAAGATGCAACTTTTTTGGGAGCGTATCAGCACCTTTATCAGGACAATTTTGCTGAAGAGGCGGATGTAACGACGCATTATGTAGTGTTGGCGTACGAGCTGAGTCTGTCGGAAGATCAGTGTAACTGTGCGGGCTTGTTGGGCGATGATCAGCATGCAGAGCAGCGGTGGTGGTCAGTGGAAGATCTGCTAGCGAGTGATCAGGTACACTCGAATACTAAAGCCTATTTTGATCGTGCCTATAAAACCTAAGTTTCAAAAAGCTCAGTGAGATTTACGTGTGTCCGTATCAATGCTTTGTCTTTGTCGCTTAAAGAGCGCCAGTGTTCTTTGAGTTCCCGCCAAACACGAACTTGGAACGTTTTAACCACACTTTTAAATGGATAGCCTTGTAACTTGCCAGCGTAGATAGCTTTGTTTTGGTTAAAGGCGGCTTCGTTAAACAAGGTTTCGCCTTGAGAGCGGGCGTGTTCGTAAGCGCGTTCGTTTTGCATCATAAGCGCCCCGAATGTTCCCATTAGGACATTGAGCAAGTTGTCTAATTTTGAGCTGATGTGCGCGTCTTCGGTATTGTCTGAGTGCTCAACAACGCAGTGTTTGTTGTCTCTGATGTCGCACAACCATTGATGCGTATGGGGCGCTATTTCGCGCATTCTGTCGCTGGCCTCGGGGTCGGCCAGGTTCATTCCTAGTTGTCCGTACACACTTGCGTCGGCAAGCGTGAATTTCTCTCCCAACAAGAAATTCTGGCGTAGTAAAACTTCTTCTAGAGCCTCCAAAATTGCTTTCCAGCTTTGGTGCAAAAGTGTGTGTGTTTCAGGAAAATCTAAGTAAGGCTTGGGTGTTAAGCTGCGGGAAACGCCTGCTTTATATTTCTTAGGGGCCACGCTAAATAGATAAGGTAGCCGTCGCACTTGTCGCTTGGGAAATGCTTTCGAAAGCAGCCAAGGGGCTCCGGGTGGTAGCGCGGTCTTGTATTCGGAAGCGAGAAGTTTGCCCATTACATTTGTTTTCGCGGAACCTACCCAGCGCATGTGATGCACCAAGTACAAGCCAAACTCGTCAAAGGCCTCATCAATAAAATGGGCGATAAAATGCTCTGGCTCGCTTTTTGGTAGCAGGGCTTGGCCTTGGTGTTCATCGTCTAAGCGCTGAAGTATGGCACTAGAGTCGTATTCGAAGCTGCGTTTAGTCTCGGTGACAAATGGCACGGCAGGGTATTCGTCATACTCGGATTCGAAATTAGGGTAGCGTGTGATTTCGCGGTTGCGCTTGGCAAGTTCAAGCGAGAGCATCAGTCGAGTGTTTTCGAAGCGGGAGCCTTGAGCAGGAAGTCGGCGATAGGCTAGTTGCTTGAAGGCAAAGCCTGCTTGAAGCTTAAGCGTAAAGGGCGAAAGCTCGACGCCCCAGATAATCCTTTGCGTGTCCATGCTCGGTCCTGACTTTGCAGTCGCTTTGTTAATCGCTTTGTCCATCGCTTTCTTGGGCCTTACTCGTCGTGACGAGTGATTAGGAGCTAAGCTCGACGCCAACAAAATTGTCGCCATTTGAGTAGGCGCAAATTTGGCTCATGTGTGTATAGCTTGTCCCGCTTTGCTGGTGCCAAGTATTGAATGCTGCTTGAATGAGTTTTAACTCGCGCTGCGAGCTAGGTTCACTTTTGATATCAAGTCCCGCGCTCTGTAGCGCAAGGATGACGTCTCGGCTTAACACAAAGCAGTCCTTTCCCATCATGCGAAGAAAGTATTGGCCAGAGTTTCCGCCAAGGCGAGATCCACGTTTTTTGAGTAAAGCCATAAGGCCGATCTGATCGCTGCAAGGCCACTCATGAATTAACTTTGCAATGCCTTGGTCGGTGAAACGTAGGTCATATAAGAACGCAACATTGTCGCGTGTGGCTCTGATTTTCTGGCCGCTGCGCACGACACGCTTGTCGTTAAGGTAGGCTTCCCACTGCTCGTCAGAGAGCATCGCTAGCGTGTCGACCTTGAACTGAAAGAACGCTTCTTCGAATTCCGGCCATTTTTGGTCAATCACTCTCCAGCTAAAACCCGCTCTATTGATGCAACGAATCATGGCAGACAAATAACGAGCCTCAGGTATATCGAGTAACTGGTCTTGATCTGGTACGTCGCTGAGCAAATGACGCAGCGCGACTCCTCCACCTTTACGTTCTACCGCACGTTCGCGGATGGTTGAGAAGGGCGTAATAGTGCTTGAAGCGTCCACTGGGTTTCCTTATTTTCGACAGGGTAATCAACGAAATTTGCTTAGTAGCGTTCTGTTTTAATCTAAACGTTGCTGCCTTGTAAAGCATGACCTGAATGTTAACTCTGCAAAATGTTGGTTTGTGACCTTTTAAAAAATGATCTCGCCCCCATAAACGCTATTCAACTCATTAAACGGGGACATTTATGTCTGATATCGACTTTAACACTGACGAAGCAAAAGCGTCTTATGGCATTGGCTTACAAATGGGACAGCAGCTTGCTGGCGTATTCAAAGGCGTTTCGTTAGAAGCAGCGACTGCCGGCATTCAAGATGCATTCGCAACCAAACAACCGCGCGTGAGTGGTGACGAAATTAATGCAGCGTTTGAAATTATTCAAGAGCGCTTGCAGGCAGAAGAAGCTGAAAACGCGAAAGAATTTGCGGCCGAAGGCGAAACCTTTTTAGCAGAAAATGCAAAGCGTGACGAAGTAACCGTTATGGCTTCTGGTTTGCAATACGAAGTAATTACCGACGGTGATGGCGTGATGCCAACAGCAGATAGCGTTGTTCGCACACATTATCGCGGCACATTGATTAATGGTGAGCAGTTTGATAGCTCTTACGATCGTGGCGAACCGACAGAGTTTCCTGTTGGCGGCGTAATCGCTGGTTGGACCGAAGCACTGCAAAACATGAAAGTTGGTTCTAAGTGGAAATTGTTTATCCCTTACAACCTTGCTTACGGCGAGCGCGGTGCTGGTGGTGCGATTGGCCCGTACCAAGCATTGGTATTCGACATTGAATTGTTGGAAATCGTTGGTTAATGGCTAGTTCTTATAGCCTAGCTTTAAGGTCGTCTATTTGATGGTCTTGAGCGAATAAAAAAACCCGCATTGCGGGTTTTTTGCTTATGAACTTTTTATCTTGAGTGCGCCTTATTCTGTGTCATAGATGGTCGGCACGGGTTGTCGCTTGTGTTGTGTGGCAAGGTAAGTATTCACAAGCTTTTCTTCTATCCACGCTTCAACGGCTTTGCCTTCTAGAAAATCATCAATTTGATCGTAAGTAACGCCTAGCGCGTGCTCGTCTTCTTTGCCTGGGTCGTGGCATTCAAGGTCTGCCGTTGGCGGCTTGTTGACGAGAAAGTCGGGCGTACCAAGCGCCTTTGCAAGCCCACGAACTTGACGCTTGTTTAAACCAAATAAAGGAATAAGGTCGACCGCGCCATCGCCATACTTTGTGTAAAAGCCGGTGATATTCTCGGCTGAATGGTCTGTTCCTAAGACTAAGCCGCCGAGCAAACCCGCCAGGTAGTATTGCGAGACCATGCGCACGCGTGCTTTGGTATTGCCCTTTGCAAAATCGACGGTATACGCATCGATTGGCATTATATTTTGCTCGGTCAGCGCATGTGCCACTTGGTCATGAATGGCGTCGGTGCCAGGCTTAACATTCAAGGTAATGGCGCGACTTGGTGCGATGAACTCAATAGAGGCTTGGGCATCGTCTTCGTCACGTTGCTCACCGTAGGGCAGGCGCACCGCTATAAATTGATACGTGTCAGGCTTGGTTTCGCTATTTAGTTCATTAATGGCGCGCTGCGCTAGTTTGCCGCAGGTGCACGAATCGATCCCGCCGCTAATGCCCAAAACGAGCGTTGTCATTTTGGCATTCAAGAGCGTTTGTTTGATGAACTCTGTGCGTCGCGCAATTTCAAACTCTAGGTCTATTTCGGGTAGTACGCGCATCTCATCGAGAATATCTTGTTTCGAGGTCATGGTCATTTCTAGCCTAGCAGTCCAAAGGTGATAACGCTTAGGAGGCCTCGGCGTTCTTTTTTAACAAATTGACTTATAAATTCGCCGTCTTCGTCAAAGGCTATGCCGTTAGGGTAATTGTTTTTCAGAACGAGCAAAGCATCATCGGCTTGATTGGTTAAATTGAGCGATCTGTATAATTCGACCATCATGGCAAGCGCTTCTTCGACGGATGGGCTTCTAGGGTAGTTGGTAACAACGTGTGCAGCTCTGTTAGCTGCTGCCAAATACGCTTCGCGACGAATATAATAGCGCGTTGCATGAAGTTCATACGCGGCAAGTCGATTACGAATTAGTATCATGCGCTGCTGTGCATCGGACGCGTATTGGCTGTCGGGAAAACGGTTAATGAGCTGAGAAAAGTCGTCAAACGCGAGTCGCATGTTTCCAGGGTCGCGCGATGTGATATCAACCGCTGAAAAGTATTGGCTGGCAATACCAACGTCTAGATTGTAATTGGCGATACCTCGTATGTAGTAGGCGTAGTCTACGCTCGGACTTTGAGGGTGCAGGCGAATAAATCTATCTGCGGCTAGGATGGCGCCATCTAAGTCGAGCGCGCTATAGCGAGCATAGATTAGATCAAGCTGTGCTTGTTCCGCATACTTGCCAAAAGGGAATCGAGACTCAAGCTCTTCTAGCGCAAGCGTGGCTTGAGAGAAGTTACGCAATTTAATCGACTTTTTTGCAGTCTCGTAAAGCTCTTTCTCACTGGCATCTTTACTAGGGGTAGAGCTGCACGCAGCAAGCATTGAAAAGCAAATGCAGACACAAAGACAATATTTTAACCACTGAGGCATAAAGGGTACTCTTGATGATGATGATGATGATGGCCGCGCAGCATTGAGGAGGCCAAGAACATACGTGTGTATGTCGAATTTTAAATGTTTTAATTCGCGACGTTTTACATCTTAGTCGCTATTCTCCTCGTCTCTGCCGATGACTGCGTCTATGGCTAGTTATACCTTACTACATCTAATAAAAGGTGTAGGTGTGTCCTTGCAATTGAAAGAAATAGCGAAGGATTTCAGGAACTGATTTAATTTACCTGAGTTATCGTGCTGAGACGGCTATAATACTGCGCTATTATCACACAAATTAATGCATAAATAATCATATAAATATAGGGTTGGGCGCAAGAGTCCGGACTCGCAATCAAGGAACTACTATGAGTGAAACCGTCGAAGCGGATTTTGTGATCGAGATGGATCAGTCGAATACGCGGCTCGACCAAGTTTTGGCGGCGTTAATGCCAGAATATTCGCGTTCGAGATTGCAGCAATGGATAAAGCAGGGCGCAGTCACGGTGAATGGTAAAGTGCTAAAGCCTAAAGAAAAGGTGAAAGTAAACGACTTGATTGCGGTAAATGCGGAACTTGAGGCTCAAGGTGAATGGCTGCCTGAAGATATTCCGCTTGATATCGTTTATGAAGATGACTGCATAATCATAATCAATAAACCTGCGGGTCTAGTTGTGCATCCCGCGGCAGGGAATTACAGCGGTACATTGGTCAATGCGCTATTGCACCATCAAGAGAATTTACAGAATGTGCCAAGAGCAGGCATCGTGCATCGTTTAGATAAAGAAACCACCGGGCTAATGGTTGTAGCGAAGACTCTTCAGGCTCATGCGCACATAGTTGATCAGCTGCAAGAGAGAACGATGGGTCGAGAATATGAGGCGGTGGTATCTGGCGTAATGACGGGTGGAGGCACTGTCGACGAGGCCATTGCTCGTCATCCTAAAGACCGCAAAAAGATGTCGGTGACGCCCTTTGGTAAAACCGCGATTACGCATTATCGGTTAGTTAAGAAGTATTCCAACCATACACATATTCGTGTGAAGCTTGAAACCGGACGCACCCACCAAATTCGTGTTCACATGGCGCACATTAATCATGCCTTGGTTGGAGATCCTGTGTATGCAGGTCGCTTTAAAATTCCTGCTGGTATTACAGAAGAATTTAAGCAGACCTTGCGTGGCTTTAGGCGGCAAGCATTGCATGCAAAAAAGTTAACGCTTACTCACCCAGAAACCCTTAAAGAAGTAAGTTGGGAGGTTCCTTTGCCTGAAGACATGTTAGCCCTTATTGAAGAAATTGAGGCGCAGGAACAATGAGTGCTCTGAAGGGGTATTCAGATGCGAGAGCGTTAACCTTAGATCATTGCATCGAGCCAGACTGGCCTGCACCGTCATGCGTAAAGTCTATTGTCACAACACGTATTGGTGGCGTGAGTCGCGTTCCTTTTCGGTCGATGAATTTAGGTGGCCATGTGGGAGATCTTGCTGACAATGTCCGCATAAACCGCGAACGCTTGGCTCAATTGTGTGATCTAGAATCGAGCCATATTCATTGGTTGAATCAAGTTCACGGTACCGATGTCGTTGATGTTGATGCGGCCTTTGTGCGTGAAAACTCGACAAGCCCAATAAGCGCGGATGGCAGCACTACAATGTTAGAGCGTCAAGCGTGCGTTGTGATGACGGCTGATTGCTTGCCGGTTCTGCTTTGTGATGAGTCGGGTGAGCGAGTGGCGGCGGTTCATGCGGGTTGGCGTGGTTTGGCATCGGGGGTTTTGACAAAAGCTGTCAGTCGGTTCTCAGATCCTTCGAAGGTGATGGCTTACTTAGGGCCGGCGATATCACAAACTCATTTTGAGGTCGGTGAAGAGGTGCGAGAGCAATTTGTTCAGTTGAATGAGATGAATGAAGAGGCTTTTGTTGCTTCGGGTACGAAGGGCAAATTTTATGCTGATTTATGTGATCTTGCGTATTTCGCATTGATGGACCTAGGAGTGTCGCAGGTTTATGGTGGCGATTTCTGCACCTATGCGGAAAAGGAGCGTTTCTTTTCATTTCGTCGTGACGGTGAGCACTCTGGTCGCATGGCGTCTATGATTTATATTGATCGAGCGGAATCGAACTACTAGAACAGACTCAGATTGTCGAAGTAGAGAGATGGCGAGTCTTCAGGGTTGACCATGAAGATAGCGAAGCCAGCAACATTGCTAAGGTTCATTTTCCTCAATTGAGGTGCATTTTGAATTTCGCTTAGCGGTATCTCTAAACTATTAACTCCTTGTCTTATTTCAAAAGACTTATTGAACCTGTCTGTGTATTCCTGCGAATGCTCTCCGTCATGAATGCGAAGACTGATGCGCTGCAGTTTCTCTGTTTTTGAAAATACCTCAAACCTTAGTTTAGAGTATCCAGTCCAGTCTTTTGGTGGATGCGCAAAGTTGAAGCCTGGGTACTGTCCTGGGTTAAACGTAACCTGAAGCGCCGTGCTGCTATTTTCTTCCCATCCGCGTGGAGCTTTAATTAAGGATGTATGGCTCTGTCCTCCGGAACGCCACACCCTTTGCTGCCAAGCGCTTTCAAAATCTAACAGTTGAGGTAGTGACTTCTCTTGTATGCGCAGGGTGTATGCGCCGAGTGCGGGCAACAAGAGACTGCTAGCGAGAACTAGGGCGATGCCAATATAAGCGGCAATGAAGCGTGCCTTTAATTTTCCTTTCTGGCGAGAGAGTGCGTATGTTGCTCCGGCGCAACATACGCCGACAAAGTTGTAGTAGATGTCGAGAAAGCTTGCGCTTCGGTTAAAGAAGGGTTGAATAATTTCAATGGCGATACCAATCAAGAACGTTGCGCCGAGTATAACTATGCTGCTTGTTGCTTTTGTGTTCCGTCGGCCTTCATGGTCATTATTTTCTGCGCTTGAAAACAATAACAATAACACCCATGAAACTAGAAATGCGGCGTAGGTGTGGGCACTGTCATGCAGAGGGCCCCAAAATAGGTTCTGGTCTTCCAGCATTTCGGTGGCAATAACGAGGCAGATGAGTGCAAGCGTTGCGGCTAAAAATGCCGGTTGAGTAATGGTTTTGTAGTGGGTAGAGCTGAAAAAATATGGCATTGTGATTCGTTTTATTTGCAGGGACTTGATCTGCGTCAAATATTTGGCGCGACACCCTTGAATTAAATTTATTTGAACCCATCTTAGCATTAATAGAGAAAATATTAGCTACGTGTATGTGGCATAAAAAACCTTATAGAGGTGACGAATGCGAATAGATAAATTAACAAGCAAATTACAAATGGCGCTTTCTGATGCGCAGTCTATTGCGTTGGGAAAGGATCATCAGTTCATTGAACCTGTGCATTTGATTCAAGCTTTGCTTGATCAGAACGCAAGCCCGACAGCTCTGCTTAAACAAGTTGGTGTCGATGTTTCTGCTTTTAAAAAGGATGTTGCCGCAGTCGTTGGTGGGCTTCCTAGTGTCGAAGGTGGCGATGCAGATGTGCATATGTCGAATGATCTTGGTCGCCTTATGAATATGGCTGACAAGTACACGCAAAAGCGTGGGGACCAATATATTTCTTCAGAGATTGTCTTGCTTGCTGCCATTGAAGACAAGGGTGCCTTAGGTAAATTATTTTCGAAGTATGGCGTTGAAAGATCAAAGCTTGAAATGGCGATAGAAACTGTTCGTGGGGGTGAGTCTGTGAGTGATCAAGGTGCAGAAGAAAATAGAGAAGCGTTGGATAAATTTACCGTTGACCTAACGGCTCTTGCGGCAGAGGGTAAGTTAGACCCTGTTATCGGTCGTGATGATGAAATTCGTCGCACAATACAGGTATTGCAACGTCGTCGTAAGAACAATCCGGTGCTCATTGGTGAGCCTGGCGTGGGTAAAACGGCCATTGTTGAGGGTTTGGCCCAAAGGATCGTGAACGGTGAAGTGCCTGAAGGTTTAAAGGATAAACGTGTTCTATCCTTGGATATGGGTTCTTTGATTGCGGGTGCGAAGTTCAGAGGAGAGTTTGAGGAACGACTGAAAGCTGTTTTGAATGAGCTATCAAAGCAAGAAGGTCAGATTATTCTCTTTATAGATGAAATTCACACGATGGTGGGGGCTGGTAAAGCTGAAGGCTCGATGGACGCTGGAAATATGCTCAAGCCTGCGTTAGCGCGTGGCGAGCTGCATTGTGTTGGTGCGACCACGCTAGATGAGTATCGTGAATATATTGAGAAAGATGCCGCGCTAGAAAGACGCTTCCAAAAAGTGTTGGTCGAAGAGCCTACTGTTGAAGACACTATTGCCATTTTACGCGGCTTGAAAGAGCGGTATGAGGTGCACCATGGTGTTGAAATAACGAATGGTGCAATTATCGCCGCGGGTAAGTTGTCGCATCGTTACATTAGCGATCGTCAGTTACCTGATAAAGCTATTGATTTAGTGGATGAAGCCGCGAGTCAAATTCGCATGGAAATGGACTCTAAGCCGGAGTCTTTGGATCGTTTAGAACGTCGTCTTATTCAGTTGAAAATTGAGCGCGAAGCACTAAAAAAAGAGAAAGACGAAGGCTCGAAAAGGGCGGTTCTCGAATTGAATTCGTCTATTAGTGAGGTTGAAAAAGAGTTTGCTGACCTAGAGGAGATTTGGGTGTCTGAGAAGGCCGCGCTGCATGGCTCTCAGCAGGTTAAAAGTCAGCTGGAACAGGCGCGGGTTGAGCTAGAAAATGCCCGTCGCGGTAGCGATTTGGCGTTAATGTCGGAGTTGCAGTATGGGAAGATTCCTGCACTAGAAAAGCAGCTCGATATGGCTAGTCAGGTAGAGATGGTAGGTATGACCTTGCTGCGAAACCGTGTTACGGAAGAAGAAATTGCGGAGACCGTTTCTAAATGGACCGGAATCCCTGTTACAAAGATGCTCGAAGGTGAAAAGGATAAGCTTTTGCGCATGGAAGATGCTTTGCATGAGCGGGTGATCGGTCAAAACGAGGCGGTTACTGCGGTGTCGGATGCGGTTCGTCGCTCGCGAGCAGGTTTGTCCGACCCCAATCGACCTAATGGATCGTTTTTATTTCTGGGCCCTACTGGTGTAGGTAAAACCGAGCTCTGTAAGTCTTTGGCTAATTTCTTGTTCGATACCGAAGAATCTATGGTGCGTATTGATATGTCCGAGTTTATGGAAAAACACTCGGTTGCTCGCTTGATTGGTGCGCCACCAGGTTATGTTGGCTACGAAGAGGGCGGTTACTTAACTGAAGCCGTGCGACGCAAGCCTTATTCCGTGCTATTGCTTGATGAAGTGGAGAAGGCGCATCCGGATGTGTTCAATATTCTTTTGCAGGTTCTGGAAGATGGACGCGTAACTGATGGGCAGGGCCGCACAGTGGACTTTAGAAACACTGTGATTGTTATGACCTCAAACTTAGGTTCGGACATTATTCAAAGCATGAGTGCAGCGGAAGGCGGAAGTTCTTACGATGACCTTAAAGATGCCGTAATGGATGCTGTTACTGGGCACTTTAGGCCTGAGTTTGTTAACCGAATTGATGAGGTGGTGGTGTTCCATGCCTTGGCAGCTAATCAAATTGAAGGTATTGCTAAGATTCAGTTGGCTAATCTGATGGCTCGACTTGAAGAGCAGGGCATTAGTATTAGGTTTGATGAAGCTGCAATGAGTTGCTTGGCAGAGGCTGGGTTTGATCCAGTTTACGGGGCGCGACCTCTGAAGCGAGCGATTCAAAAGCGTGTTGAAAATCCTTTGGCGCAGCGTTTGTTGTCTGGCGACTTCAAGTTTGGTGATGTGATTGAGGCAACAGTAGAGGCCGGCGAAATTGCTTTTAAGTTGCCGGTTAAGTCTTAACGTTCCCCTAAGAAAAAAGGCAGTGCTTGCACTGCCTTTTCCGTTTTCATTGTTTACTTACAGAAGTCATCATACATTTTTTGATATTGCCCTTTCTTTGCGGCAATTTCTTCTGGCGTTAAGTAGCGCATTTCACCGTTATCGTTAACGCGTACTCGAGAGTTCTCTTCAAGCTTTCGCATATTTTCTTCAATGCTTGTGCACTGCTTTGCATATTCTTCTTTCGGGGTTTTGCTTTGCAGCGCCTCTGCTTTTTGTTGCAAAGCCGCTTCGCTAGCTTTGGTGTCGTCTTCTGGTTTCGTTGACGGAGCGCTAGAGCCTTTTCCAGTATTGATTTTTATGCTCTTGTAGTCGTCTTGACCTTTGGGCTTTTTGTCCGAATAGTGAACGTTGCCGTCGGCATCTACCCACTTATAAACTTGTGCCAGAGACAGTGACGGAAGTGCTAATGCTAGGCCTAACAGTACAGCAAGTTGAATGATTTTCTGCTTGATTTTCATGGTTCCACTCTTCTCGATTAATCCAAATAAACGCCGATGTATAGAATTACTATAAACCAAGCTGCACAATTTGACGGTTTTTATTACTATTTTGCGTTCCTATTACCAAAAAAAGGGTTGAAGATGTTGACTCTAACGTATTAGGTGTCAGAATTGGCGGTTGCTTAGATCCGGGGTAGTTAGTAGAGGCCTTTCCTAGTGGTTTTCTTATCCCCCCAGCGACTCTTAAAGTCAAAAGATTTGACGATGACTAAACAACTAGGTGTTAAGTAACAACAAATGCTTAACACCTTGGCGAAACTCCCCCGCCGGCAGTGGTCATGAAAAGAGAGCGCTAAATTGCATCGAAGTCGCTTCCAAAAGAAGTGAATAGTGACTCGGATTAAGCTTCCATATACATGTTGTTTTAAAAAAGGTAATTATCGTGGAGCTATTGTCTGGCGCCGATATGATCACTCGTTCTCTTGCGGATGAGGGAGTGGAGTACATATACGGCTATCCTGGCGGAGCCGCTTTGCATATTTATGATGCATTGTTTCGCCAAGATAAAGTAAAACATATATTAGTTCGTCATGAGCAAGCTGCTGTCCATATGGCTGACGGTTATGCTCGAGCGACGGGTAAAGCGGGAGTCGTATTGGTAACATCTGGTCCGGGTGCAACCAACACAATCACAGGTATTGCGACAGCATTTACCGATTCTATTCCAATGGTTGTCTTGTGTGGGCAGGTACCTTCTAACCTAATTGGTGAAGATGCCTTCCAAGAGACGGACATGATGGGTGTGTCTCGTCCAGTTGTTAAGCACAACATGGCGATTAGGCACCCTTCTGAAATACCGGAAGTGATTAAGAAAGCGTTTTACATTTCGCAATCTGGTCGCCCTGGTCCTGTTGTTATCGATATCCCTAAAGATATGACTGCGCCAAATGAACGGTTTGAGTACAGCTACCCTCAAAAGGTTAAGTTGCGCTCATATACGCCTCCGACCCGTGGCCATTCAGGTCAGATTCGTAAAGCGGCTGAGATGCTTCTGAACGCAAAGCGACCTGTTATCTATGCTGGTGGCGGCGTCATTATTGGTGGTGCTTCTGCATCACTAACTAGCTTGGTTGAGCGTTTGGGCTTCCCTGTTACGTGTACGCTCATGGGTTTGGGTGCGTACCCTGGTGAAGGTGAGTTCAGTCTCGGTATGCTTGGTATGCACGGGTCTTATGAAGCTAATCAAGCTATGCACAATGCAGATTTGGTCGTGTCTATCGGTGCCCGCTTCGATGACCGTGTTACCAATGGGACGGATAAATTCTGTCCAGGTGCGCGTATCGTTCATGTTGATATCGATCCTGCGAACATTTCAAAGACCATCAAGGTTGATGTGCCGATTGTTGGGCCGGTAGGTTCGGTTCTAAGTGATCTGCATGCTGTTTTAGATGAAATGAATGGCGCGCCGGATAAAGAAGCAATTGCTAGTTGGTGGGATAAGATCCACGCTTGGAAGAAAGTTCATGGTGGTCGCTATGAGCCATCAACGCAAGACAGCATCAAGCCGCAGCATGTTATTGAGACGCTGCACAAGGTAACTAAGGGTAACGCCTTTGTGACTTCAGATGTGGGTCAGCATCAAATGTTTGCTGCGCAATATTATAAGTTCAATAAGCCTAATCGCTGGATCAACTCTGGTGGTTTAGGGACGATGGGCTTTGGTTTGCCTGCCGCTATGGGCGTAAAGCTTAACTTTCCAGATGAGGAAGTGGTTTGCGTGTCGGGCGAAGGTAGTATTCAGATGAATATTCAGGAACTCTCAACGTGCAAGCAGTACGATTTGCCCTTGAAAGTTGTACTTCTGAATAATGAAGCGCTTGGCATGGTTAAACAGTGGCAAGACATGAATTATGAGTCTCGTCATTCGCACTCATACATGGACTCGCTGCCAGACTTTACAAAGCTTGTTGAGGCATATGGTCATGTGGGTATGACTGTAACTAAGCTGGACGAGCTGGAGTCTACGCTAGAAAAAGCATTCGCTATGAAAGACCGATTGGTTTTTATCAATGTTTATGTCGATCCTTCTGAGCACGTTTATCCCATGCAAATAGCGCGTGGATCGATGAATGATATGTGGCTCAATAAGACGGAGAGGACATAGGCATGAGAAGAATTATTTCGGTCCTTTTGGAAAATGAGGCAGGAGCACTTTCGCGAGTTGTTGGCTTGTTTTCGCAGCGTAATTACAATATCGAGACGCTAACAGTTGCGCCAACTGACGATGCGTCGTTGTCTCGTTTGACGGTGACGACGACGGGTTCAGATAAGGTGATTGAGCAAATCACGAAGCAACTTAACAAGCTTATTGAGGTTGTTAAGTTGGTCGACCTGACTGAAGGGCAGCATATAGAGCGAGAGCTTATGTTGGTCAAGATAAAGGCGGTGGGCTCTCAACGAGGTGAGGTTGCTCGCACAGTTGATATTTTCCGTGGTCAAATCGTCGACGTAAATAGCTCGGTATACACAGTACAAATTACTGGCAATAGCGATAAGTTGGATGCGTTTATTCGCTCTGTCGCAGAAGGCAGTGTGCTGGAAGTGGTAAGAAGTGGTGTGTCTGGCATTGCCAGAGGCGAAAAGGTTTTAGGTCTGTAATTTTGACCTTATAAAGTTAATTTTTGAAGGCGCTATAGCGCATATAATTTCGGGGAAACTCCATGCAAGTTTATTATGATAAAGACTGTGATCTTTCAATTATCCAAGGCAAGAAAGTAGCAATCATTGGTTACGGTTCACAGGGTCATGCACACGCATGCAACTTGAAAGATTCAGGTGTTGATGTAACGGTTGGTCTACGTGCGGGTTCAACTTCAGTTGCTAAGGCTGAAGCGCACGGTTTAACGGTTAAGCCAGTTGCAGAAGCGGTGGCTCAAGCTGACGTAGTCATGATTCTTACTCCAGATGAGTTTCAGTCAGTACTTTACAGAGATGAAATCGAGCCAAATATTAAGCAAGGCGCTACGCTAGCGTTTGCTCACGGCTTTGCAATTCATTACAACCAAGTTGTTCCGCGTAAAGATCTTGATGTCATCATGATCGCGCCAAAAGCGCCTGGCCACACTGTTCGTTCTGAGTTTGTTAAAGGTGGTGGTATTCCAGATTTGATTGCTATTCACCAGGATGCGTCTGGGAACGCTAAAAACGTTGCGCTTTCTTATGCGAGTGGCGTTGGTGGTGGTCGTACAGGTATTATTGAAACAACATTTAAAGATGAAACCGAAACCGATTTGTTCGGTGAGCAAGCGGTTCTATGTGGTGGTGCGGTTGAGTTGGTTAAGGCTGGCTTCGAAACGCTAACAGAAGCTGGTTATGCTCCTGAAATGGCATACTTTGAATGTTTGCATGAGTTGAAGCTGATCGTGGACTTGATGTACGAAGGCGGCATCGCGAACATGAACTACTCAATCTCAAATAACGCTGAGTATGGTGAGTACGTGACAGGCCCAGAAGTTATTAATGATGAGTCGCGTGCGGCTATGCGAAATGCTCTTAAGCGTATTCAGAACGGAGAGTACGCCAAGATGTTCGTTACAGAGGGCGCTACGAACTATGCATCAATGACTGCGGCGCGCCGTAACAATGCTGAGCACCCTATTGAAAAAGTTGGTGCTCAATTGCGTGAAATGATGCCTTGGATCGCGTCTAACAAAATCGTCGACCAAGAGAAGAACTAAGCACTATCAAAAAATAGAGCTAGAATTAACGGCCTACAGGATTTATTCTGTGGGCCGTTTTCATTTCTGGTGTGTGACTGCACTATTGGTTAGGTGATGGATGAGTATGAGCGACGAAAGCAAGAAGCAAGAGATCGCAGAAAATGCGAAAGCGGAGTCGGAGCAGGCTTCTGAGTCGGATGCGACGGAGGGTTTAGAGGGCTTGGAAGAACAGGTCAAGCATAAGTCAAAGCTTGGTCGCGGGATTTATTTGCTGCCGAACTTGTTTACTACGGCGTCATTGTTTTCTGGGTTTTATGCAATTGTTGCGGCAATGAACGGGCATTTCGAAAATGCTGCGGCAGCGATATTTGTGTCGATGATTCTAGATGGTTTGGATGGTCGCGTGGCGCGCATGACAAATACTCAAAGCGCATTCGGTGCGGAGTATGACAGTCTTGTTGATATGGTTGCGTTTGGTGTGGCGCCTGCTCTGGTGGCGTTCTCATTGAATCTTTCTACTCTTGGGAATATTGGCTGGATTGCGACCTTTATTTATGTGGCCGGCGCAGCCTTGCGATTGGCGAGGTTCAATACGCAGATTGAGTCTGTCGATAAGAGGTTTTTTGTCGGTCTCCCGAGTCCAGCTGGTGCCGCTCTTGTTGCTGGCTTTGTTTGGGTCTTCCACAGTTTTGAGCAGTCTACAGTGCTTACGCTGGCTACGATGTTCGTCGTTGCAAGTTCGGGTGTACTGATGGTGAGCAATGTTCTGTACAATTCATTTAAAGAGTTTGATTTAAAGCGACGGGTGCCTTTTACGGCAATGTTGATTATGGTGATGGTGTTCGCTGTAGTGGCAATGGAGCCTTCGGTGGTGCTCTTGTTAGGTTTCCTTATCTACGCGCTATCTGGGCCGTTTAATGCGCTCTTTCGTAAAGGTAAAGTTAAACAGAGCTAAAAGGGAATTATTTGCGTAATTGTGGTCTAAGCTAGCAAGAACAATTATGAGTTGCTAAGGGCACAATTATGCTGATACGAATCAAACAGAGGTCAGAGCCTCTTTCTTCAGAAATCACTAGTGAGTCCGCCTATCTTAAGAGGCGTCAGTTCTTGACTGCTGGTGCGGCGATGGGCGCTAGTATGTCATCTCCTTTTCTTTTTTCAGCTCCGATACAGCAAGACCGATTTTCAAATCTTGAAAGTGTTTCCTATGCGGGAGCCGAATCGCTTACGCCCTTCGATAGCGTTGCTTCTTACAATAATTTCTATGAATTCGGCACAGGTAAGGGGGATCCTGCTAGATACGCGCACGAGATGACAGTTGACCCTTGGTCTGTCGATGTGGAAGGTTTGGCGGAAAAAGTAGGGCGTTTGAATCTTGAAGATGTGTTAAAGGGGGAGGTTTTCGAGGAGCGGATATATCGGCTGCGCTGTGTGGAGGCTTGGTCAATGGTAGTGCCATGGGTCGGATTTCCTTTGAAAAATCTGATTACACGCCTCAACCCAGAAAATAATGCTAAGTTTGTCTTTTTTGAGACATTGAATCGCCCGGATGAGATGCGGGGTATGCGTTCGTTTGGGTCGTCTATTGATTGGCCTTATGTTGAGGGTCTTCGCATGGATGAGGCTATGCATCCCTTAGCATTTTTGGCGGTCGGCTTATATGGCAAAGCGTTGCCAAACCAAAATGGTGCGCCTTTGCGCTTGGTTGTACCTTGGAAATATGGTTTCAAAAGCATTAAGTCAATCGTCAAAATTCGCTTCACTGATAGCCGCGAGCTCACAAGTTGGGAGAAGTCTGGGCCAAGTGAGTACGGGTTCTATTCAAACGTAAATCCTAATGTAGATCATCCCCGCTGGAGTCAAAAAACAGAGCGCCGTTTGCCAAACTCTTTGTTTAATCCAAACAGGATAGACACGAAAATGTTTAATGGATATGAGGATGAGGTCGCTCCGCTTTATTCTGGTATGGATTTACAGAAGTATTATTGATGGCTCAATCAAGCTCGGCTTTTTGGCGTTACTGCATTTGGTGGGGGTTGTTTCTTTCTCTACTTGTGCCATTTGCGTATATCACTTACCGCTTGTTTGTTAATGACTTGGGTGCCGAGCCTGCAAAAGCATTGGTAGAGTATCTTGGTGAGTCAGCTCTTTGGGTTTTGTTTGCTACTTTGCTGATAACGCCGGTTAGTCGCTTGCGCTTTGTGCCCTCTCTTGTGCGGTATCGTCGCATGGTTGGTCTCTTTGTCTTTTTCTACGCGTGTCTTCATGTTGTTAGTTATGCTTTGTTCTTGATTGATTGGGATAGTTTTCTCGAAGATCTATATAAGCGCAAGTATATTTCTGTCGGAGCTGCAGCCTTTCTCATTATTTTCAGCTTGGCGATAACCTCACCCAAAATCATGGCTAAAAAACTTGGCCGTAAATGGAAATCGCTCCATAAGGCAATTTACCTAGCCTCTGTGTTGGTTGTTGTGCATGTTATTTGGCAAGTGCGTTCGGATTACAGTGAATCTATTGTCTATATCTGCATTCTTTTGCTCTTGCTTGTTTTGAGGTGGTCTCCAGTTGTGCAATTTATGCGCAAAAAAAGGGTGAATTAGGCTCGCATTGTTCGCTATTTGAGCGGTTTACATTTGTATACACAAAAGAGTGTTCTTTTTGTATTTAAGCTGTTGACCTCGAGTTCGAGATCTATATAATGCGGCCCTCTTCAACGGACAAGTGCTTCAAAAGCGGTTCGGAGAAGAGGTTAAGGTAAGCAGATTTCCCCAGAGATGAGGTGCTTAATTTAACCGATTGGTAAGTGGCTTTTAGTTGAATGAATTGGTTGAGAAAATTAATTCGGAAAGTTCAAAAAAGTCGTTGACAATCACTTGAGGCTCTGTAGAATACGCGCCTCGCTTAAGGGATCTAACGCAGATACTTAGGCACGATCTTTAAAAATTAGCCAAGCAATTCGTGTGGGCGCTGACTGAGATGATGTCACGTAAGCACTTGAAAGGTTCGCCTTTTAAGCGCTACTAAGAGATTATCAAGTCAACGACCTGTGAATTCATTTATTTGTAATACAGTAATTGTAAGAAACAGTTGTTTTAGACTTGAGCAAAAATTAGTTGTCCTTCGGGATAACGAGAAGATTAAACTGAAGAGTTTGATCATGGCTCAGATTGAACGCTGGCGGCAGGCTTAACACATGCAAGTCGAGCGGTAACAGAGAGTAGCTTGCTACTTTGCTGACGAGCGGCGGACGGGTGAGTAACGCGTAGAAAACTGCCCAGTAGTGGGGGATAGCCCGGTGAAAACCGGATTAATACCGCATACGCTCTACGGAGGAAAGGGGGCTTCGGCTCTCGCTATTGGATGTGTCTGCGTGAGATTAGCTAGTTGGTGAGGTAAGGGCTCACCAAGGCGACGATCTCTAGCTGGTCTGAGAGGATGATCAGCCACACTGGGACTGAGACACGGCCCAGACTCCTACGGGAGGCAGCAGTGGGGAATATTGCACAATGGGCGCAAGCCTGATGCAGCCATGC
>JAWUYI010000045.1:0-39890 GCA_034110885.1 Oleiphilaceae bacterium | reverse complement strand
TTGAAAGGATTCGTCTTCGCTATCGTCACCAAGGCGCTTTAACCTGTTTCGAACCAACACCAATTCGCCAACCATATTCATGATTTCGTCAAGGCGCTTGGTATCAACCCGCACAGTTGCTTCTGTTACAACAGCTTCATTGCGCGCCGCAGGCCTAGCCGCAGCAGGCGCTTTCGCAGGAGTTTCAGCTTGTGGTTTAAGCTCTTCTTTAGGCTCTGACTTAGATTCTGATTTTGCTGCAGGCACCGCAGTTTCATCTTGACTTGGAGTGCTAGCGACAGGAGGAGTAGGCGCTTTGCCTTCCCCATGCAGTTCGTCTAATAGGTTTTCAAATTCGTCATCTGAGATAAGTTCGCCAGAGGTCTTTGCGCTGTTCGTAGGTTCAGCAGCAGGAACCGGTTCCGCAGGTGCACTCGCAACGCTTTCATCGGCTGCTACCTTCGCGCTATCAAATTTGCCCTCCCCGTGTAACTGATCAAGCAACTTTTCGAATTCGTCATCACTTATTTCATCACCATTAGCCGGAGTGGCAGCAGGTGCAACATCTTGCTGAACGGTCGAGGCGGCTTCTACCGCGGCTTTATCTTCTGGCTTCTGATGTTCGTGCAGCTCATCGAGTAAGCTATCGAACTCTTCTTCCGTTATCTCATCATTTTGGTCGTAACCGCCAGGCGCAACCTGCTGGCTTGGGCTAGATGCCGCAGGCGCTGCGGTTTTGGCTGGACCGTCTAAAGCATCTAGCAATAATTCAAATTCGTCATCGGTAATATCTCCATCGCCAGAAGCAATTTGCTCGACGATGTTAGAACCATTACCTGTATTTTCCGCAGGTTGCGAAGCCGCGGATTCTTGGGCTGCAGGTACTGGCTGTGAAGGGGTTTCAGGAATAGGTTCAGCTACTGGCTCTGCAGCTGGGGCTGCGGAGCCACCATCTTCGCTGGCAAAACGTTCTAGTTCTTGCAAAAGGAGGGGGTCTGCAGGCGTTGGGTCTTGTCCGCTGCGAATTTCAGTGAACATTTCATTAACGCTATCTAGCGCTCTAAGCACTACATCCATCAGGTCAGCGTCAACAAATCGCTTACCATTGCGCAGCATGTCAAACACGTTTTCAGCAATGTGACAACATCCGACTAAAGCGTCTAGCTGCAAAAATCCGGCGCCACCTTTAACGGTATGGAAGCCGCGAAATATCGCATTTAGTAGATCGATGTCTTTAGGGTTTTGCTCCAGATCTACCAACTGCTCTGACAGTAGCTCTAGTATTTCTCCAGATTCGACGAGGAAGTCTTGTAGGATTTCTTCATCTGCCTCAAAGCTCATTCATAACCCCTTTAAAAACCTAAACTTGAAAGCAGGTCGTCGACATCATCCTGACCACTTACTACATCATCTCGCTTTTCGGTATTCATCTGCGGGCCTTCGCCCTTTATATTGTCTTCATCTAAAGATGAAATCTCATGCACTGTGCCAGTTATTTGGTCAACCTTTCCGGCCATACGAACCAAACTAACTAAATTCTCTTCGACTTCTTTAACTAGGCCGGTGACACGGTTTATCACCTGCCCCGTAAGGTCTTGGAAATCTTGTGCTAGCAGT
Source organism: Oleiphilaceae bacterium (assembly GCA_034110885.1). Classification (GTDB taxonomy): domain Bacteria; phylum Pseudomonadota; class Gammaproteobacteria; order Pseudomonadales; family Oleiphilaceae; genus PZPK01. Next base: position 38,294 of record JAWUYI010000045.1, on the reverse strand, counting down.
ATAGATGATAAATTTTCATATACCTTATCTGAGTCGTGACTAAGTTTTTCTAGGAAGCCGTCAAGCCGAGTAGCTAGGCTACGAAACTCTTCAGGGCTCATTTCTTTACGACGCAAACGGTCCCATTCAGACTTTAGTTGCTTTGCTTCCGATTTCATTTCAGAAGCATAAGGCATGGTCTCTTCAACCAAGTCCATGGTTTTATTTGCAGCTTTGCTGGTCATATCGACAACATAAGCTAAACGGTCGGAGGCATCTTCGATCGTTGACAGGGCTTCCCTACTTTCTGGGTCACCACAGTCAATTTGAAAATTGCGCATCGACTCATAAAGACTGCGTGTTAAACGTCCAACCTCGACATAGAGAGTTTTGTCTCTAGTTTGATTGAGTTGAGAAATTACATCCAAGGCCGCTGAAATATCGCCATCATCGACAAGCGTTTTAAGTTTACTCGTCTGCGCCCTTAGAACGTCCTCGAAGCCTTCCGCGTCGGAAGCTAAAGAGTTTATGTCTTGTGTTTGCGTTGATTCTGTCATAGCGGAGCTTGCTCTATGCGTCTATTCGTTCGAAAATCTTCTCAATTTTTTCTTTGAGAACCGCTGCAGTAAATGGTTTTACAACGTAGCCATTTACACCAGCTTGGGCAGCAGCAACGATCTGATCGCGCTTCGCCTCTGCCGTAACCATCAAGACAGGTAATGTCTTAAGGTCATCGTCGGCTCGAACGGTTTTGAGCAAGTCTATACCCGTCATACCTGGCATATTCCAATCGGTAACTAAGAAGTCATACTTACCTGTCTTAAGCATAGGCAAAGCTGTGTTGCCATCATCTGCTTCGTCAGCGTTCGTAAACCCCAAGTCTCGTAAGAGATTTTTGATTATTCTCCGCATCGTAGAAAAATCATCTACCACAAGGATTTTCATATCTTTATTCAAGTCGACCTCCATTCCTGCAGAAACGTATATTAGCGCTTCAAACTATATCTTGAAGTCTAGCCTTTGTTATCCGTCTAGCCAGTTTTTTTTACTGCAAAATCAAAGGTTTTTTGGATAGAGTCCAATGACTTTAAGGATTCACTCGGTCCAATCAGACATTCGGGCACGCAAACGCATGGTTGCTTGCGAATGAATCTGGCTAACCCGCGACTCACTAACGTCTAAAACTAGTCCAATTTCTTTAAGATTCATCTCTTCTTCATAATATAAAGACAAAACTAAACGTTCTCTTTGAGGTAATTTGTCTATCTCGCCAATCAGGCCCAACTTAAAAGCGTCAATTTGTACCGCTTCACTCGGCCCATCGTGAGAGCTCTCAAGGTCTAAGTCAGGCGAATAACTATCACCCTTCTCACCCAATTCTTCTAGGCTGAATAACTTTCCGCTGTTGCTATCTTTCAGGCAGGAAAAATATTCATCTAGGTTCATTTTCAGCTCTGCGGCGACCTCTTCGTCACTCGCGTCACGTCCAGTGCGGTCTTCAATTAATTTAATTGCTTCAGCGATACGTCGCGCATTTCTATGCACAGAGCGAGGCACCCAGTCACCTTTGCGCATCTCGTCCATCATCGCGCCACGGATACGAATACCTGCGTACGTTTCAAAGCTTGCACCTTTGCTAGCCTCGTATTTTTTGGACGCTTCCAACAAGCCAATCATGCCCGACTGTATGAGGTCATCGACCACCACACTAGCGGGCAATCTAGCCATTAAGTGATGCGCAATACGTTTTACCAAAGGAGCGTGCTGAACAACCAACTGCTCGGAATACTTGGTTTCTGATTCGCTATACATGAATAACAGTCATTACTTTGTTTTTGGGCATTGCGTACAACATCCTGAATCCACAATAACCAATCACAAGACTCTCAATTGCTGGCACGTATCCTTTACGCCTGCACTAAACGTTCTACGAAAAATTCTAGGTGACCCCTAGGGGTACTCGGTAGAGGCCAAGAATCCGCTTTCTGCGCTAGAGCCTTAAAAGCTATGGATGCTTTTGCTCTAGGGTAAGCTTCTAATACTGGACGCTGACGCTGCACAGCTTTTCTGACAGCCTCGTCGAAGGGAATGCAACCAACATACTGTAGCGCAACATCAAGAAAGCGCTCTGTTACGTTCGTTAGCTTGGAAAATAAATGCCGGCCTTCCTCTTGGCTTCTAACCATATTGGCCAACACCCTAAATCGATACATGTCGTAGTCGCGATTTAATAATTTAATTAAGGCATAAGAATCGGTAATCGATGTTGGTTCGTCACAGACAACAACCACAACTTCTTGCGCCGCGCGCAGAAAAGAAACGACACCGTCAGATATACCGGCTGCCGTGTCAATAATAAGCACGTCCAAATCATTAGACAGCTCACTGAACGCATTGATAAGGCCAGCGTGCTCCATGTGGCTCAGAGAGACCATTTTTTGCGTACCAGATGATGCAGGAACGACTTTTATCCCTTTTGGCCCATCAACCAGAATATCGCGCAAAGAGCACTCCCCGGCGATCACATCGGCGATGTTACCCTTAGAAGTAATGCCCAATAACACATCAACATTCGCCAAACCTAGGTCGGCATCAAGCAATACGACTCTCCTACCCATATCAGCAAGAGCCAACGATAGGTTAATGGAGACGTTACTTTTTCCGACACCGCCCTTACCGCCGGTAATCGCGATAACTTGAACTGGGCTTGATTTAGACATGCTTAATGATTTCCTCTTGTTCTACTTCTTATTAACAGCACTTACACCGTGGGATAGGCACACAATGAACAATCATTTTCCAACTTTCGAGCATTTAATTCACTTAACCTTAGAATAAGTGACCTAAAAGTCTAATTTCTTAATCCTTATTCTGCCCTGTGTAACACTTACGCCGAATGGGAGAACAGAGAACTAGGGGTGGGCGAACTATTTTCTTGGCCGGAGATTGTTACCCATCGCTCCGAACTATTCAATAAGGCCTCTGCTTTATTAATAAGTAATTCCTTATCCATTTTATGAATATCCTCCGGCACACGCTGACCGTCGGTATAATACGCCGCGGTCAGGCGCGTATCTATCAGAAAGCTAAGCGTCTCGCCCAAACTCACAGCCTCATCTACTTTTGTCACAATTGTACCTGCTAGACCAACCATCTTATAGTGATTGTAGTTAGAGCACATTACTTGGTACTGCCCTACTGCTGGCACGACTAAGTAGTTTTGAACATTGTGCGCAGACATTTTCAGCTCTTGTAACTGCTCTGTCCACGACCGGTCTGTGTGCATCAGTCCAGCCGTATCGATTAACACAAGACGGCGATCGGATAACTCATCAAGCACAGAATCTAAGCAGTGATCTTCATCCACTACATGCACAGGCACATTTAAGATTCGTCCAAACACTTTGAGCTGCTCATGCGCTGCTATTCGATAACGGTCAGTCGTCACAAGCGCAATGCTCTCTGCACCATATTTCATTACGTAGCGTGCAGCCAACTTACCAATTGTCATAGTCTTACCGCTGCCAGTAGGCCCAACCAAAGCGACAACACCCCCATGATCGATAAATTCACTATAGTCGGCCGAAATAGCGCCATGCACTTGCTTACGGATTTTAGCCCAAGCATGTTCAGAGTTTGTCTCTCTTGCAATCGAAGCAAGCAACGACTCTTGAATAGGTTTAGCAATACATAAGGACTCAAGCATTCCTTGCGCTTGTTGCTGAGCAACGGTTTTCTGGTCTGCAGGTGCACCTTGCCGCATAACAGACTGCTCAGAGATTAGCGTCTTAAGCTCACTAATCTGAGCCTGCATATCGCGAATCGGATCAAAGCTCTGCGAGCCCGAAGACATACCCTCTAACTCTCGTTTAATACCTGTAACGGTCTGCGTGTTCGCCTTAAATTCTGGCTTAGCGCTCCGCGACCGCTCTGCTTTTTCTCTGACCGAAGTGATCTTGGATTTGGCACGTTCCATTTCTCGCTGCAGCTTCATGCTTTTTTCTGCATGAACTCGCGCAATATGTGACGCGCTCGGCTGCCCGCCTGCACCTGCAAGTTCGGAGACGCTTTGCTCACTCGCTTGCTCGTCATATTCGAGCGTTGCCAGTATTTCGATCCCGCCGTCCATTTTAGTATTTGAGAGAATCACTGCATCAGGGCCCATATCTTCGCGCACTAATCGCAATGCATCTTGCATAGAGTGAGAAAAATAACGCTGAACTTTCATATCGATCTACCTAATGCTGTCAATTTATTGACCTACGGTGGCCACTATATTTATTTGCTTGTTGTCCGGTATTTCTTGGTAGGACAGTACTTTTATGCTGTCACTAACAAAACGAGAGAACTTCGCTATCGCCGACCGAATCGGCGCTGAAACCAGTAGTATTGCTGGTTTTCCAAGCATTTCCTGTCGCTGTGCTGAGTCGTTCAATGAGCGCTGCAAGCTCTCTACAATGCTAGGCTCTAAGACCATACCAATATCATCAACACCGCCAGTTTTTTGCGCCTGCTGTACAGACTTAAGCAATAGCTGTTCCAGTTCTGGATCTAAGGTGATGACCGGTATCTCGAATTCACTGCCCACAAGGTTTTGAGCAATCATTCGTTTTAGGCCTTGCCTGCAAGATTCGGTAAGCTGGTCTGGCTCGGCGCCTTTGGGCGCATTGTTGATCAACGCTTCGGCGATAGAGCGCATGTCTTTGATCGGCACATCTTCTCGCAATAGGTTTTGCAAAACCTTCAGCAGATAGCTCACGCTAAGCGTGCTGGGCACCAACTCTTCGGCAAGCTTTGGAGCGGATTTGCTAAGCTGATCTAACCATTGCTGAACCTCTTCGTGGCCGATCAACTCATAAGCATGCTTTTGCAAAACCTGGTTAAGGTGTGTTGCCACCACAGTGCTCGCATCAACGACGGTATAGCCTAAAGTTTGCGCGTGATCTTTTGAGTTCGGATCAATCCATACCGCATCCATACCAAAGGCCGGGTCTTTACCCGCAATACCTTCGATGCTGCCAAAAACTTGACCAGGGTTAATTGCCAAGTCGCGATCCGGATGAATATCCGCTTCAGACAGACTCACGCCCATTAACGTAATGCGATAAACATTTGGCATTAAGTCCAAGTTGTCTCGTATATGCACAGAGGGCATTAAGAATCCCAACTCTTGAGACAGTTTTTTACGTACGCCCTTGATACGTCCAAGCAACTGACCGCCTTGTGACTTATCAACCAATGGGATCAGCCGGTAACCTACCTCTAAGCCAATAATGTCAACACTCATAACGTCATCCCAACCCAGCTCTTTCTGAGTTGAGGCCTCTGAGTTATCTCCAGCAGGCAACGAATCAATCACGCCTTGCTCAGTACCTCCAACCGCACCTGGCGCTCCACTCTGCTTACCAGGCACTGGGCCGTTATAATTTTCAACCTTTGGTTCGGCTGCTTTCTTAGTCCGGTACCAGGCCAAAGCACCCACAGCACCTCCAAGACCTATAAAAGAAACGTGAGGCATACCAGGCACAAGACCCATGACGATCAGAATGCCTGACGAAATATAGAGAGCCTTTGGAGAAAGGAACATCTGATCAAGCACTTGCGAAGACATATCTTGCGTGGTGCTAACGCGCGTTACCATAATGGCAGCGGCAGTGGAAAGTAAGAGAGACGGAATTTGTGCGACCAGACCGTCACCAATCGTCAGCAACGAATATTTCTCCATCGCATCCGAAAATTCAAGATCATGCTGCATCATTCCGATGCTAAGCCCGCCGATGATGTTGATCGCCAGAATCATCAAACCGGCAATGGCGTCGCCACGCACAAATTTACTCGCGCCATCCATAGAACCGTAAAAGTCAGCCTCTGTCGCAACTTCTTCACGACGCGCTTTCGCATCTTCCTGGTTAATGAGACCCGCATTCAAATCAGCGTCGATCGCCATTTGCTTGCCGGGCATCGCATCCAAGGTAAAGCGCGCGCTTACCTCTGATACCCTGCCCGCACCCTTCGTTACGACCACGAAATTGATAATCATCAAAATGGCGAATACTACAAGACCAACAGCGTAATTGCCGCCAATGACCACCTCTCCAAAGGCTTCAATTACTTTACCCGCCGCGTCGCCGCCTTCGTGCCCTTCAAGCAAAACGACTCGCGTTGAAGCAACATTTAGCGCCAACCTTAATAGTGTCGCTACCAACAGCACTGTCGGGAATATCGCAAATTCCATTGGGCGCATGGCATACACACACACCAATAGCACAACAAGCGACAGCGCGATATTGAAGGTAAACATAAGGTCGAGCAGGAAAGGAGGGACAGGCAATGTCATCATGCCGAGCATTCCGATTACAAGAATCGGGATGACCAAATTACTCTGTAGCAGCCGGAGCTGACTAAAACTAAGGATCTGTTGCATGAAAGAACACTAAACTCTGACTAAGGAAGCAATGCTGTGCGTCGAAAAAATGACGTTTCAGCGATATCAGACAGTGCTCTGCAAGAAGCGAACCTAAGTGAGTGGTCCGCTACAATTAAATTTAGTCGTGTTTTAAATCGTCTGGGACTGGGAAGTCCGGCATTTGTGGGCGCGGGCGCACGCGACGGCGGAATTGTTTTAATTGGAAAACATAAGCCAGAACCTGAGCTACCGCGACATAAAGCCCAGAAGGCACCTCTTCCCCAATCTTGGTATTGTAATACACCGCTCGTGCAAGTGGCGGAGCCGCAACGATTTCGATGTCATACTCTCGTGCAATTTCTCTGATTTTCATCGCAACTTCGTCATTGCCTTTCGCTAGCAGAATAGGCGCATCATCACGTTCGGGTTTGTAACGCAGTGCAACGGAATAGTGACTTGGGTTGGTAATCACAACGTCAGCCTGGGGAACGTCCTGCATCATCCTGCGTTGCGACATCTCACGCTGCAATTGTCTGATCTTGCCTTTTACTTCTGGCTTGCCTTCGGTGTCCTTGTATTCGTCTTTGACTTCTTGCTTAGTCATTTTCAGGTTTTTTGTATGTTCATAGATCTGAAATGGCACATCTACCGCTGCAATCAGAATCATCGTACAAGATAGAAAAAAGAAGCTCCAACCAAGAATATTCGCTGCGTGAATCATGGCTGGAATCGTAGGCTGATGAGCGATCCCAAGTAATTCTTCGGTATAGTGGCTCAACAGCAGCACGGCACAGAAAAGCACAACGCTTACCTTAGCAACGGCCTTCGCCAACTCAACCAAAGATTTAAGCGAAAACATCCGCTTCACACCTTTAATCGGATCCATACGACTAAACTTGGGTGCCACCGCTTTGCCGGAGATCAACCAACCACCCAAAGCGATTGAGCCAGCGATCGCAGCGACAAAAAGCATTAACATAAGCGGAATCATGACAACCATCGCTTCCTCTGCAGCCTTTAGCAGATAAATGCCCATCTGATGCGAGTCATACATCGACTCACGCGGAATCACGAAACTTGTTTTCATGATGTCCGTCATGGTTTTACCAATGCTCGAGCCAAACATAAGCAAACCACCGGTTCCAACAATCAATAAGGCGGCAGTGTTCAACTCTTTAGAGCGAGCGACTTGGCCCTCCTCCTTCGATTTTTCAATTCGCCTGGGGGTGGGCTCTTCGGTTTTTTCCTGACTGCTGTCGTTGCCTTCATCTGCCATGCTAACGCGCCTGCATATCTCTTAAAAACAAAAAGGTACTTTCTGCAAAACTATCAAACTTGGGCAAAAGCCCACCTATACTCACCCAAACAATAAACAAGCCAAACAACATCCCTATCGGAAAGCCCAGCGAGAATACATTCATTTGCGGCGCTGCTCGTGTCATAATTCCGAATGACAAGTTGATAATCAACACTGCAGTAATCGCTGGCAAAGAAAGCACCAAAGCCGATGCAAACATCCAACTAACACGCATCAGAAAAAGCCACAAATCTGTCTTCGAGACACTATCCTCACCTAAAATCTGATTCGAAATAGGCCAAGCTCGGAAGCTCTCGATAACCACTTCAATCATGACCAAATGACCATTCATGGCAAGAAACATAAGCGTCACAGCCACGATGAATATTTGAGACAATACCGGAACATTCACACCGTTCGCGGGGTCGACCATCGACGCGAAACCAAGACCCATTTGCATAGCAATCATTTGGCCTGCGACCACAAATAACTGCATCATCATAACGAACATTAAGCCCATTAGGGTGCCGATAAAAACCTGCTGTAGAGTAATGAAAGCGGCGCCAATACTAAGCGCATCAACAACAGGAACAGGAGGTAGCAAAGGGGCAACCAACAAGGTCACCGCAAAAGAAAGGCCTATGCGAATACGCATAGGTACGAGCTGCGTACCAATCACAGGAATTACCATAAAAAAGCTAGCAATGCGAAACAGCGGCCATAAGAAACTTGCTACCCATGCGCCAATCTGTGCGTCAGTAAACGTCATGTCTATCCTATGATAATAGGAATGTTATGTATCAAGCGTTCCGCAAAATCGATAACCTTTTGCATCATAAAAGGGCCTGCGAAGATCAGCATCATTAGCGTGACAAGCAATCTAGGAAGAAAACTTAAGGTTTGCTCGTTAATTTGAGTCGCCGCTTGAAAGACACTCACCATCAAACCGACGAGCAAGCCTGGCATCAAGATCAAAGCAACAAGTGTCACAATCAATAAAAGCGCTTCGCTAACCAAATCAAGTGCGACATCAGGAGTCATACGCGCCTCTAAAGTCCGAAACTCGCGGCAAGGGTTCCCATAATAAGAGCCCAACCATCGATCAGTACAAAAAACATAATCTTAAACGGTAGAGAGATAATGATCGGCGACAACATCATCATACCCATCGCCATCAACACACTCGCGACAACCATATCAATTACAAGAAAAGGCAAGAACAAGATAAAGCCAATTTGAAATGCCGTTTTTAGTTCGCTTGTTACAAAGGCAGGCATTAATACCCAAAAGGACACATCCTCGACCGACTGAACCTCTTGACCAGAGATCCGCACAAACAAAGCCAAATCATCTTCGCGCGTTTGAGCCATCATGAATTCGCGAAATGGCCCACTCGCCTTTTTCACTGCATCTAAAGGCGCTAATTCTTCTGCCATATAAGGCTGAATAGCTTCTGCATTCACCTTCTCCAGGACCGGAGACATAATAAATATGGTTAGAAATAAGGTTAATCCAAGAATGATCTGATTCGATGGCGTTTGTTGCAAGCCCAGTGCCTGCCGAAGAATAGCAAATACGATAATGATTCGAGTAAATGAGGTCATCATCATCATCATTGCCGGCAAGAACGTCAGTGCCGTCATCAACGCCAGCACTTGCAGCGTTACAGAATAAGACTGAGAGCCATCTTCATTGGTAACGAGTTGCAAGGCAGGAATACCCGTGTCGGCTGCTAAAGCAGAACCGCTAAGTATCAACAAGAAAAGTAATGAAACGAACCTAATCATCGCCCTCGCCTTTTACTGTTTTTCTACCATCTTCTGACGTTTTCGAACTAGGCCCATGCATAGACGCCTCGAGTGATTCTCCCTTCATGCTTGAACTTAAAATTGCTTGCAGCTTCTGCGCAAACTCTCCCGAATTCGACCTAGTCGTGGAAATCGGGGCTTCGTCAAAACGATGTAAAAATGAAATATTTTGAGGCGTCACTCCCAGCAAGAATTGCTCTCCTTTAATGTCTATTACAGCAACCCGTTCGCGCGCACCCAAAGCAATCGCTCCAACAACCCTCATGTCTTTGCCATTCGTCGCAGACATGCCTGTAAACCGTTTAGCAATCCAAGCAACAAGTAAAATAGAGCCGATAATGCCCAGTAAGGTAAGAACCACCATGAGCCAATTTGAGGTTTCAGAGATGCTCAACTTTTGTTTGGCCGGCATGGCCGCCGACCCCTTAAGCACTGAGATTTCTGGGATCGAAGAAGGTTTGGTGCTCGCATCTGCTTCTGCATCTTGAACTGATGTAGCGAGCTCGGCATTACTAGAAACGGGCTGCGAGGGAACTGTCGCGCTTACCTGCTCATCCGCTATAGATACCGAACTAAAAGAGAATACATATAACGTAAGAGCCAACAGAGACGGCAAAAATCGCCCCCTTTTGTTAGGGATGAGTGACTGAGGGCGTATTTTTTTTAACATAAAAGCTTAGCTCAAGCGGCGAATTCTCTCGGAAGGACTAACGACATCGGTGAGTCGAATACCAAACTTGTCATTCACCATGACAACTTCTCCGTGAGCGATCAAAGTACCATTCACTCTGACGTCTAAGGGCTCACCAGCCAAACGATCCAACTCAACAACGGAGCCTTGGTTTAACTGGAGTAAATTTCGTATTGGAATAGATGTGTTGCCTACTTCCATACTTATCGTGACAGGAATATCCAAAATCACATCTAAGTCAGGCGTAGTGCCTCCGGAGCCAAGACCTGGCATAGCCTTAGGTGCAGCACCGCCCTCAAAACTTTCTAGCGGCGCAGCTTGTATGTCCGAATCGCTAGAACCAGCATCACCAAGCGCTTCAGCTTCTGCCATAGCAGCTGCCCACTCATCTTCTGCGCCAGCTTCACTATCACCAGACTCTTCCATTGCAGCTTCCCATTCTGAAGCCAACTGTTCGTCTTCGTTTTGACCCTCAGGGGTTTCGTTCTCACTCATCGTCTTCTACCATAGTTGGGGCGTGTACTGCCCGATGGATTTTTTCCTGCACCATCAGCGCTAGTGAACCATGTTTTTGGCCTAAACGAGCTTTAAACATTGGCACATTACTGGCGGTCATCGTTGCGTACTCAGGCAAGTCTATAGGAATCACATCACCTGCTTTCAAATTTGATACATCACGCAAACTTATTTGATTCTCTAATATAGTGGCATTAATGGGCACTGTTGCTTCGAGCAAATCTTCGCGAATAGTATTCATCCAACGCTCATCGACTTCGTCCACATCACTTTGCACGCCAGCGTCTAACTGCTCACGAATCGGCTCTATCGTTGAATACGGTATTGCCATATGCAAATCACCACCACCACCATCCAACTCTATATGGAACGTACTAATAACAACCACTTCGCTGGGGCTAACGATATTCGCCATTGAAGGATTTACTTCAGAACTAATATATTCAAAATCGATCTTAAATACGGCATTCCAAGCTTCTTTCATATCCAAAAAAACTTGCTGCAATACCATCTGTACGACACGGTTTTCCGTCGGCGTAAACTCACGCCCCTCTATTTTGGCGTGACGTCCATCACCGCCAAAAAAGTTATCTACTAATTTAAATACCAATTTAGCGTCAAAGATAAACAAGCCCGCGCCTCTCAAAGGGCGAAACTTCACGATATTCAAACTCGTTGGAACGTACAAAGTGTGAATGTACTCTCCAAATTTCATGATCTGAACACCGCCAGTAGACACATCAGCGTTGCGCCGTAGCAAATTAAACAGACTAATACGTGTGTAGCGCGCAAACCGCTCGTTTATCATCTCAAGAGTCGGCATGCGTCCGCGCACAATGCGGTCTTGGCTTGCTAAATCATAGGATCTAACACCTTCTTCTGACTGATCGTCATCAGTATCTATGTCGCCATCATCGACACCATGTAAGAGCGCATCAATTTCGTCTTGGGATAATAAGTCTTGCACTGTTTAACTATGCCTCTTAGGCCAAATGTAGTTGCTACCTAAACTATGGAATACATTACTGCATAACAAAATTAGTGAAGTAAACCGCTTCAATTAGGCTTTCACCTTCCTTCTCCAGAACCGCATTAATTGCCAGCACTGAATCATCTATTAAGCCTTGCTTGCCTTCCTCGGTCTGGACAAACTCAAAATCAACAGAGCTATACACCGCATTGAGTTTGGAACGAATTAAAGGCATGTGATATTCAACAGCATCAAGTGCACTTTGCTCTCGACTCATAATACTCAAACTAACCTGCATGTAGCGCTGCCGCCCTTCAATATTGAAGGTCGTCAATATTACAGGCGTCAACTCCAGGTAGATTGCAGGCAAAACCAACTCTTCTTGAGCTTGCTCTCCCTCACCACCCTCGCCTTCCTCATCGCCACCCAGCAACATAAATGTTACCGCACCCGCCACAAGCAGAATCACCAAGGCTACGACAGCAATAATGATTACTTTTTTCTTTGACGACGGAGCGGACTGCTCCCCATCTTCGACTAGTTGCTCTTTCTCTTCTTCTGCCACGTCAATTTCTCGTCAGGTTTGGCTTCAAATAACAAGCATATAATAGATCAGCAATGTATATGCCAACCTAAACACTCATGCGAAGCAATTTGATATGTTTTCTAGCTAAGAAAATATTGGAATTCAAGCGGTTAGTCTACCGCACTATAGGAAAGGAAAGCGTATTCATTAATGAAGCGTAATTCACACACTTCTTCGATGAGAAGTGTGTGAAGAGCCTGAAAGAGACAAGCCGAGACGTGAGGAAAGTGCCAATTAAATGTAGGCGTCTACGATATTCTGATCGGCTGCCGATGTCACAACCCGTTCAACCGAATGCCCTTCATCGGCATCGATGCCATCAACACCCTCACCTCTCGATACTGACGCGCTAAGATTATACCCCTCTTGCTGACCTTGTTGACCTGCGAACCCCTCCGCCTGCTGGTCTGAATTTTGTGAAGACCCACCGCTACTATTTTGGGTATTCGATTGCTCAGCGAGCATTTCTCTCAAACGATGAATGTTTGCCTCTAGCAACTCTCGCACACTCGCGTTCTGGCTATTAAAGTTAATCGTGGTTTGATCGCCATTCATACTTATTTTAACGTCTATTGGGCCAAGATCTGCTGGGTTAAGGTGAAGCTCGGTACTGGTTATATTGCGCGCGTGCAAAAATGCTAACTTCTGACCCATTTGCTCGGCCCATTCTGCATCATCTACAGGTAAACCCAAGGTGCTAACATACGGGCGTAATCCCGCATTTTGATCACGTAAACTTGGCTCTGACGCTTTTCCAACCGACACATCAAACTTAGTAGGCACATCAAGCACTGAGTCATTGGCGCCGGCTAAATCTGCCTGGCCCGTCATTTTAACTGCACTTTCAAGCGCAGCCTTTACCGCACCTTCAGGCAATGAAGAACCCTTTAACTGCTCAGATGTAAGCCCCAAGCTTTGAGCACGCTCTACACTCCCTTCATTGAACGCTGAGTCCAGACCAGAAGAAATATTTTCAGGGGCTCCCAGGCCTTTTTGCGCATCAACAAGTAAACCATTACTTCCCCTACCCGCAGACAAGCCATTAACTTGGCTAGAAGCCAAACCGGAAGAAGCTTGAGCAATGCCGCCAGCCAATGTAGCGGCCCCCGTCTGCCCTTCGGGGAACATAGTCGCAGCGCCTCGCGTTTGACTCGATAAAGAACTCTCTAAAAGGCCTTTATGGCTTGCGTTTTCTTGATTGCCGGACAATGCTGAAGATTCAGAAATACTCAAGCCCGCTCCGCCGACCGATACGTTCGCTGATGCCTTAATTGGTGCATCGCTAGAAGAAGCAGTAAAAAACGGCGCAGACGAAGCGCCTGTCAGACTAGACATACTTGAAGCATTCGCACCAAAGGCCTTATTCCCGGCTGCCGACTCAGAAGCAAGGGATTGTGCCATCCTAAGCGCCGATTCTCGCGCACCCGATACAGCGTCCACACCAGCTTCAGCGCTAGTAGATGAAGCTCGCAGCGCAGCCAAAGCATCTAAGTGAGAAGCGCTCTGTGCAGAGTTGTCAGATACCCCATTTAAACCACCAGCCGACAAGCGTCCGTTGATAGCAGGCCCCTCTGTCGACGAGGCGTTCATCCCAAGCCCGTCAATGTGACCAACTGCCGCGTTCTGCCTGGCGTTAGCCAGACCACTACCCTCTTCGTTATGCAATGCAGCGCTATTTATTAAGGCAGCAGATGAGCCACGCCCTTCGAGTTGACCCTTTAGATTCAAACCCTGCGCTGACAACTCTGTCGACGCAAATAAATCGCCATTCAATTCACCGGGCAAACCACTAGAGAGCTTATTAAATACTCCCTCAGGTAATTGATCAGACATTTCATCTGGCACGTCATAAGACAGCGTTTCTGGCAATGCCGAAACAGATTCAGTACTCGCAAGCGGCAAAGAGCTACCGTCTAAAGAAGCTGAAGAGGCATTTTGCCGCCCAGTACCGGCAAAGAGACCTCCACTCTGCCCACCGCGATTCGCATCTCGATCAACGCCATCACTCCCAACCTGGCTTACTGCATCAAGCGCTTTCTGCTGAGCGTTCTGCCCATCGCTTTCATTGAAAGTTCCTTGCTGCGTCTTGCCTACAGCGGAGTCAAAGGCGCTTTTAAACTCACCACTACCTGGCTGTGTTCGGGTATTATCCATTCCCGAAGAGTTTGAGTTTTGCGTTGGCCAAAGTGCGATCTGCTGCATAACACCGAATTCCAGAAAGGTTTAATTAGTATCACTTACGTCTTTAGATACAAAGTTCGTGCCTACTTTGTTTGCTGCTGTAATCCTGCCTTTAAAAATAACTAGCGAAACAACCAACGAAAGAACCAACGAAAGAACAGGAAAAACTGAGATAACAGAATCCACTCCACTACCAAAGCAAACCTTGGACCCAAACAGGGTGCAGAAACTATAAGATCAATAGTTTAATCCGTGTGGATTTGATAATTAGAGAAGCACAAAAGTGCAACATGCAATGAGGGAACATTGATTGGAAGTTGCCGGATACTGATGAAAGCTTCGCGGCTAGGATAAACGGCAGGGACAGACTACTGAGCCTTAACGATTAAGGTTAACGAGTGGAATTCACTGCCAGGAATAGCAGTAAGTGAAATTCAACCTGATAACCAAAATATTGCGAACAAGCCACTAAGCTTGACGCTCCAGGGATGAGCGCTCTGACCTATACTGAGACAATCATGAAGAGCAATTAGACAATCGTGAAGAGTCGCCCAAAATTTGAAATAGTGAAGACCTTTTTAATATCGTCGTTGCAATTCGCAATGGTGATGTCTGCGTCATTGCCGCCAGCATAGTCTCTGAGTAGCAATAGCATTCCTAATGCAGAACTATCGAGGTAAGACGCATCTCTAAGGTCAACAGTATATCGACTTATCTTGGATGCCCCCTTTTCGTAGGCATCGCGAAAGTCTGCGTGCTGACTAAAATCAAAACGACCATCAATATGTATTGTTAATTGCTGGCAATCGTTATCAAAGTCGGAAGAGACGGGCATTGTTTCACCTTATATATTTTCGCGTTAAGTACAGTGTCTATACACTGCTTTGAACTTGCCAATAATCTTAGTCCAAGTTGAGAAAACTGGCACTACTTTCCTTTGCTTCATACCCTTTTTTTTTCAGGGTCTGCACGCATTCAATATTGCAGGGCCAATTTTTTGCAGCGGCAGGATCTCCTCAGCGCCGTTGAGCTTTACGGCAGCACCAGGCATTCCCCACACAACACTAGTCGCTTCATCCTGAGCAATAGTATGCCCTTTGATGTCGCGCATCGCTTTTAGGCCGGCTGCACCATCTACCCCCATCCCTGTTAAAACGGCCCCCACACAGTTTCGGCCTACTAATTCAACAGCAGAGTGGAACAACACATCTACCGATGGAATATGACCATTCACCTTTTCACCGTCAAAAAGCGCCGTCACTAAACCAGAGTCTCGACGAATTACTTTTAAGTGCCTGTCGCCCGGAGCCAGATAAGCCGTTCCCGGTTTAAGCGGCATTCCAGCTTTGGCTTCATAAACGTCGATTTCCATTAACGAATTTAAGCGTTCTGCAAAGGTTCCGCTAAACGCTGCAGGAATATGCTGCGCCATAACAATTGGAGGACATGTTTTGGGCATGTGCCGCAACACTTCCTTAAGCGCTTCTGTACCGCCAGTAGAGCTACCTAGACAAATAAGTTTAGTAAGTCTAAACCGGTCCCCAGTCTGCGAATCGCTTGAAACAACTTTCTGCTCTTTTGGTGATGCAATCTGGTCACGAGCACCCAAGTTCGCCCTCGCGGCATTGCGAACCTTATCAATGATCATTTCGCCGTAGCTGCTTAGATCATTCCATGCCCCGCCTTGCGGTTTACACACATAGTCGACCGCGCCTATTTCTAATGCATCTAATGTCGCTGGCGCGCCCTTTGCTGTAAGGGTACTGATCATCACAACGGGGATAGGACGTAAGCGCATCAGATTTTTTAAGAAGGAGATTCCATCCATCTTAGGCATCTCAACATCCAAGGTAATAACATCTGGACTCAGTTGCTTAATCTTTTCCCTAGCTTCAAAAGGGTCTCCTGCCACACCCACGACAGTCATGTCCGGTGCTGCGTTGAGTATCTCACTCAATATCTGACGAATAAGCTCAGAGTCATCTACGATTAATACTCTTATTGGACTCACCAATTTATCTCCATTTTTTTTCTAATCGAAAAGTTCCACGTCACCACTTTGATCTGGGTGACTAGAGAGATCTTCTCGGTAGGCTTTTTCACGCTGCGCGATAGTCTCGTTTTCAACTTTAATAAGTTTCTTAACTTTGACCGCGCCGGTATCCGGAAAATACAGAATCTTCCTTGGGTATGGACCACCCAAGTCTTGCGCTGCTATTTCCAGCTCTTCGTTCCTTAAATAATTCAGCACAAACTCGATATTACGCGTGCCAATCTCAGTCATATTTGTCAGCACGTTGCCGCCACCAAACACCTTAACTTCGAGATTACGTCGACTTCCCCCAAGCTTAAGAACAGAGTTGATCAGAAATTCCATCGCCCAATTCCCATAACGAGACGCTAGCCCAACCTCTCCGCCCCAGTTATCTGTCGAAAACTTCCCTTCTTGAGGCAGCATAAAATGATTCATTCCGCCTACACCTAGCTGTCTATCTCGAATACACGCCGACACGCAAGACCCCAAGACTGTCGAAACCATTTCACCATTGCGACTAACGTAAAACTCGCCTGGCAAAATCTTAGCCGCTGCCACGTTCATACGGCGGTCCCAGTAACGATTTATGTGTTCAAAACCTACTTCTGCTATGGGTAAGGATTGCATATGGTTTAAAGGTTAAACTCCATGTTCAGTTATGACTTAAGCCTAAAAACTGTTTTTCCTATTGAATCAAATCGTGACGCTACGCTATGCAAATTTTCTGAGTGGCCAATAAATAAATGACCACCCGGAACTAAATGATCAGCATAGCGATTAAGTAATTGCACCTGAGTCTCTTCATTAAAATAGATCATGACATTTCGACAAAAGATAAAATCAAATTTGCCTCTCATCGGCCATTTCTCTAGCAAATTTAAACGTTTGAATCGAATCAAACTTTGCAGCCTTGGATCAACTTTAACTATATCTGGGTGGTTTTTATCGAACATAAACCAATTACGCTTAATATCACTGCTCAAGCTTTCGATCCGTTCGATATCGTAGACACCCTGGTGAGCTTTGTGCAGAACATTAGAATCTAGATCTGTTGCTAAAATTTTGCAGTCCCAAGATCTCAAACTATCCGCTTGATTCAGAGTTAATGAAATCGAATAAGGCTCTTCTCCACTAGAACAACCTGCAGACCAAGCTCGAATTTTGTGATCTCGCTTCTCGGACACTAACTTTGGAATCAGCGTGTCCCTTAAAAAGTCGAAGTGGTGATTTTCTCGGAAAAACGACGTGAGATTCGTCGTAATGGCATTTATAAATAAGCTTACTTCGCGCTGTGAGGGCTCTTTGATTAGCTCGACGTAATCGCTAAACAGCTGAAGATTCAACTCTCTCAGTCGTCGCGCTAGACGACCATAAACCATATCTTGTTTATGGTCCCCGAGAACGATACCCGTATACTTATATGCATATTCGCTAACCACCTTGAAGTCTTTTTCAGACATGGTGAATTCACGTTGAATGGTACTCGCTACTTCGCCCAAGCTACCTCCTTAATATCAAAATCTCCTTCAAAATAGAAACTCAATGAAGGCTTGGCGACTCGGCCTCTTCAAAAATCAGTTTCTCACTAAGTTCAAGTAAAATAACCATGTGTTCTTCGGTACTGCCAAGACCTTTAATATACTGGCCTTGCTCTCTATTGCTGAGTTCTGGCGAAGGCTGAACCTGAGATTCGGCAAAGTTATGAACGTCCGACACTGCATCAACCACGACACCCATTACTTTCATTCCACTATCGCAGCGAATATTAAGAATAATAACGACTGTTGCGTCATCATAGGTTAAGTCTTCTAACCCAAAGCAAACACGCAAATCGATAACTGGGGCAACTGTGCCGCGCAGATTCATCACACCAAGAACTTGCCTTGGCGCATTTGGAATCGGTGTAACCGGCTCCCATCCGCGAATTTCTTGGACCGACAAGATATTAATCCCGAACTCTTCTTTGTGCATGAAGAAGGTAAGATATTGCTCTGTCAGCTCTTGGTCTTTTGCAGCAGAAGCAATATCACCTATGCCTTGCTCAGCAACCTTAACGGTATCCATTGCAATCTCCTTTATGCGGCCTGAGAGCCGTCTTCGGGCACAATTTTCTTGTAGTCTTCACGACTTACACCCGCCAATTGAATCAAACCACTAATATCGAGAATGAGCGATACCGTCCCATCACCGAGAATTGTCGCGCCAGAAATACCTTCAACAGAGCGATAATTGTCCTGCAAACTTTTAATGACGACCTGCTGTTGAGCAAGCAAGTCATCCACTAATACGGCAATCTTAATATTGTCACCTTCCACTACTACAAGAAGTCCGTCTTCTAGTTGCTCAGAATCCGGCTTCACATTGAAAATATCCCACAACCTAACAATCGGGACGTATTCATCGCGCAAGCGCAGAACCTCGCATCCTGAAGAGACACGGTGGATCATCTGATCATAGGACTGAATAGATTCAACAATGGAAACCAGAGGGAATATATACACGTCACTACCGACGCGAATTAATTGGCCGTCTAGTATGGCCAACGTAAGTGGCAAACGAATGGTGAAAGTACTGCCAACACCAGGTGTTGACTCAACCTCGACGGAACCATTTAGCTCCTGAATGTTACGTCGCACTACGTCCATGCCTACACCGCGGCCAGATATGTCGGTTATTTCGGCAGCGGTTGAAAATCCGGGCCTAAAAACTAGATCATGTATTTGTTCGTCATTAAGGTAGTCCGACTCTTTTACCAAGCCATTTTCTATCGCCTTGGATAGAATTCGTTCCCTATTTAACCCCGCGCCATCGTCAATAATTTGAATAACGATATTACCGCCTTGATGAAACGCATTAAGCGTAATTTTGCCCATCTCGTCTTTGCCTGCAGCCACTCGCTGCTCTGGCGACTCGATACCATGATCCAAAGAGTTGCGGACAAGATGCACGAGCGGGTCACCAATACGTTCCATTACGGTTTTATCTAGTTCAGTTTGCTCACCTAACAACTCGAGTTCTACCTGTTTCCCGAGCGTTTTACTCATATCATGAACAAGTCGAGGGAAACGTGAAAATGCGAAACTAATAGGCAACATGCGAATGCGCATAACGCTTTCTTGAAGCTCTCGAGTGTGGTTATTAAGCTGCTCAAGCCCTTCCATTAAGCTAGGGAGCCGCTCTATTGCAAAATCTTTACCCAATTCACCAAGCATTGACTGCGTGATAACAAGCTCGCCAACCATATTGATAAGGCTATCGACCTTATCTGTGGCAACACGAATCGACGCACTCTCGGTCTTTGTTTCCCGCTTCGCTGCAGCCTTCGGTTGACTATCTGCTGCAGCCACTTTTTCGACAGCAGGCACTTGAGTCTCTGCCACCTCAGCCACTGGCGTTACTGAGACCACATCCGCCTGACTAGGATCTTCAAACTTAGAGTCATCTGAAGCCTCTGCCGCCATTGGTTCAATACTTAGTTCAGAATCGTCTACAACCCATTCAAAGACTTCTTCAACGGCTGCACGCTCGGCACTCGAAAATAAGCGAATATTCCACGCTAAGTAGCAAGCCTCGGGCTCAAGACTAGCAAGATCAGGTAGACCACTTAAATCGGCACTAACTTCCAGCCGACCCAACTCTTCAAGTTCTCTAAACATTCGAACGGGTTCGTTACCTGTACGCAAAATGTCCGCGTCAGGCTTGAAGTAAATCTTCCAGCCACTGATGTCATCACTAGAAGAGTCATCATTCTTCGTCTCAGTAACAGCGTCTGAATCACTATCGCCATCTAGATTGGCTAAAATATTTTCAAATTGTGCTTTTAACTGCCCTGCTTGCTCAAGGTCACAGTCTTTACCATCTTCAATTTGATTAATCATCGTGCGCATGCAATCAACGGATTGAAGGAATAAATCGACATGCTGAGAGAGCATCTTGAATTGATCTGAACGAATTAAGTCCAGCAGCGTTTCGACAACATGTGTAAAGTCTGCAATTTGCTGAAAGCCGAACGTTCCGCTGCCACCTTTGATGGAGTGTGCTGCACGAAAAATCTCGTTTATCTTTTCTGAGTCTAAGTTTTCGAGATCAATTCCAAGTAAGGCTGACTCCATAATATCGAGCCCTTCATTACTTTCTTCGAAAAATACTTGGTGAAACTGACTTAAATCTACACTCATAGTCCCTCCTAATTCCTTTTCCCGCCCGAAAAATCAATCGTTCTTAATCGGGTTACACACCACTAACCCATCACTTTTTTGATGGTCGCTAGCAACTGTTCAGGATTAAAGGGTTTAACAAGCCATCCTGTTGCGCCTGCATTTTTACCTTCGCTTTTTTTATCACCAGCAGATTCTGTTGTTAGCATCAAGATAGGTGTAAATTTATAATCTGGAAGTGTTCTTAAATTCTTAACGAGTTCTATGCCGTCCATAACAGGCATGTTAACGTCGGACAAGACCAAGTCTACGGAAGCTGATTTCGCTTTTTCTAAGGCTTCTTGCCCATCTCCCGCTTCTATCACATCAAAGCCCGCTCCCTTTAGGGTGAAAGCGACCATTTGCCTCATTGATGCGGAATCGTCTACAGCTAAAATTGTTGCCATTACCTAGTCCTCAATTAATCCTCAATGCTTGTCCTATTTAAGACGCCATTCCATGACGTCTTAGTTCTTACTGCACAGTCGAAAACTCTTTAAGCTCATCTAAACCCAACAACCGAATATATTGATCTAGCGCATCACTGCCCTTAATAGATAAAGACTGCATATTTGACTGCTGCATTTGTTTTTTCAGCGTGCACAGCAGTTGCATGATCGACGTATCTGCACGCTCTAATTCACTGGCATCAATGTTAATGGATAATCCATCAAGCATTGCCGCTTCGAATTCATGATGCAGTGCTTCTGCCTTTGCAATCGTGACCACACCGCTTAGTGATACATCTTTCTGAGCCATATCTTTGTCTCTGTATTTTCAGCCAACGAAGTGACCAAACTGGGTATTTGCCGGAACTCTGTCGGAACTCTGCCCGAACTCTAAAGAAGGAAAATAGGTGCAATTTGACGCAGCCAAAAATAGATACCCTCTACAAACTCCCTATCAATGTAGTTCGGTTTTTTTAAATTGCTAAGGTGCAAGAAGGCACAAGCTAGACAATTCGAATCTATGCAAGCGTATTTTTAGTTGGATTTGATATTAAAAGAGTTTTGAAGAGCGCACTAAGAGAGCAAAAATGTGTCGAAATGGGTTTTATCGTCGGGAACGAGAGGCTATAAAGTCATCCATTTGACGACTTTCTTCCTTTTTTAGAGCCTCTGCTTGTTCCAAAGCGAAGGTCTGCTCTGCTAATCGGAGCATAGATTTGTGCTTTTCTCGAGCACTTAACCACTTTTGTCGCTCAAGCTCATACTGTTTGAGAGCTAGGTGGAAAATACTTTCTTGTTGTGAAATCGCCTCAGCTAACTGAAGAATAAATTTTTGATAGCTGGTTAATCGGTATGCATTATTTTGACCCTGAAGAGTCTCTCGCATATTGTCGAGGTATTGCTTACGATACGTCTGCAAGTTCCTAAGCTGTTCTTCTTGCTGGTCTCGATAAGCGCCTGCGGCTTGCAATCTCTCGCTCGCTTTCGCTAAGGCCTTATCTGCTAGCCCCGCTACAAGCTTAAGTTTCTGCGACTTGCTAGATCTCGCCACGGTACTAGCCTAAGTCTGCGTTAGATGTTTGATCCGGTTCAATCACGCTTTTCATTTGAGCAACAGAAACAGCATGCGTTGCCCTTTCGTTCAACCCCTGCCGTAGAAACAGGTTCATCCTTTCGATGCGTTCCACAGCGAAATCAGTGAGAGGGTCGCCGCCTTTCACATAAGCGCCAACACTAATTAAGTCTCGCGCTTGTTGATAGCGCGCCATCAACTGCTTAAATCGTTGTGCTTCTTTGATGTGCTGAGGATCACTCACTTGCGGCATCACACGGCTAATGGAAGACTCTACATCGATGGCGGGGTAATGCCCCTCTTCAGCGAGCGCACGAGAGAGCACAATATGGCCATCTAAGATCGCTCTTGCAGCATCCGCGATTGGGTCTTGTTGATCATCGCCTTCGGTCAGGACGGTATAAAATGCCGTTATAGAGCCGCCACCGACAACGCCGTTACCCGCGCGCTCAACTAACTGAGGGATCTTCGCAAACACGGATGGAGGGTAGCCCCTTGTTGCGGGAGGCTCGCCAATCGACAAAGCAATTTCACGCTGTGCCTGCGCGTAACGCGTCAGTGAATCCATTAATAAAAGTACTCGTTTACCTTGGTCACGAAAGTGTTCGGCAATTCGCGTGGTCAGCATAGACGCACGAAGCCGCATAAGCGGCGAGTCGTCCGCAGGCGATGCAACGACCACAGCACGAGACAAGCCTTCTTCGCCTAGAATATCCTCGATAAACTCTTTAACTTCTCGTCCTCGCTCGCCGATCAAACCAACAACTACGATGTCGGCATTGGTAAATCGGGTCATCATGCCAAGCAGCATACTTTTACCCACACCACTGCCCGCAAACAAACCTAAACGCTGCCCAACACCAACAGATAGAAGTGCGTTAATGGCCTTGATACCAACATCTAGAGGTTCTCGGATAGGGGCGCGATTTAGGGGGTTAATAATTTCGCCTGACGCCGGCACATAGGTATCGGCTTTAAGCTCACCTTTGCTATCTAAGGGCTGCCCTGCTCCATCAAGTACACGCCCGAGCAATCCCCAGCCAACAGGAATATCGTTTACGGTCGATACAGGAGTAACGCGAGCCCCCGGGCGCAAACCGTCTGCCGAGCTTAAAGGCATAAGAAATGTTTTGTCTCCATCGAAACCGACCACTTCAGCATCGACAAACTTGCCATTTTGCGCACTGATCTGACAACGATCTCCGACAACTACATTACATCCAGCAGCTTCCAAAGTAAGCCCGATCATCCTAGTCAGTCGGCCACTCACTTCAGGCTCCAAGCCTGGAGCTAATGGCACTGATGACTCAAGCAATGTCATTTGCTCCAACAAACTAGTCATCTTTAGACTCCGGGTATTTGCTACTATCGTCTGTTTCTACCGAGGCATCATTGAGGCCAATACCGTCACTTAAAGGCTGCTCTGGCTGCTTTTCCGCCTTCATTCCAGGCTCCAAACTAGAGCCGTCAGGCTCGCTAGAAGCGCTTTGAGCAATCGGCTCATCAAGTAATTCTCGTGGAAATTCAGCATGATTCTGAAGTGATGAAGGAGACTCCATTGGCAACTCTTCACTGCTAGCTTGAGCCGCCGTGACTAACATGGCTTGCACTACTTTTTGGAATCGTTTTTCGATGGTATGGTCAATAATGTGTTCGCTGCTCTCGACAATACACCCTCCACGCATGATAGCCCCATCTGCCAATATTCGAGCATCAACGCCTAGATTTTTAACGATGGAATTAACATGTGCAAAGTCTTCAGGGTTGAGGCGAATGGCGACCTGTGAAACCGAGGAAGGCAGACCTTCGACCACCCGATGCAATGCCGTTTCGATAACGGATGGGTTAATCTGCAACTCTTGATGGATAACTGCTCGAGAAATGGCGAGCGAGATATTGAGCATGACCTGCTCATATTGTTGCTGCTGGGATTGAATCGGCTGAAGTAGCTCTTTCATCACGCTTTCGAGCTGCTGCTTCGTTTCTAGCAGTAAACGCTCGGATTCTTTTCGTCCTTGATCTAGGCCTTGGCGTCGACCCAATTCAACACCCTCGGCTTTACCAAGTTCAAGCCCTTTTAAACGCCCTTCATCAATGCCTTGTTGCAGTCCATCTTGATAAGCCTGCGCTCGTATACTTTCTATGTCTTCAGCGGTAAGAGGCTTAACAGACTTTTGTACTGCTCTACCTTGCGCTTGCTTAGATGCCGCTTTCGGGTCTTCAAGATTTGGTAATTCCCACCGTTCATAGGCCGTCATTTGTTCCGGAGTTTTCTCAGCCGACATCCTAAATCCCTAGATCATTTCTTCGCCACTGCCACCTAGCGCTATTTCGCCAGAATCGGCCAAGCGTCGTGCAATGGTAAGTATATCTTTCTGCGCAGATTCAACTTCACTTAATTTAACCGGTCCTTTCGCCTCAAGGTCATCACGCAGCAATTCGGCAGCACGCTTCGACATATTTGTAAAAATCTTTTCTTGAAGTTCTGTATCTGCACCTTTTAAAGCGACAATCAAAACTTCGGAAGATACTTCTCTTAATAAGGTCTGGATACCGCGATCATCAACATCTTTAAGGTTATCAAAGACAAACATCAGCTCTTCAATCTCAGTACCTAAGTCAGCGTCAATTTCCTTAATGTTATCCATCAAGTCGCCTTCAATAGTCGAGTCCATAAAGTTCATAATGTCTGCTGCGCACTTCACGCCGCCAATTTTGCTGGTACTTGTATTTGAATTGCCAGAAAACTGTTTTTCTAAAATTGCATTGAGTTCTTGTAAAGCTTGAGGCTGAATCGTATCCAAAGAAGCGACACGCATCATGACATCCAAACGTACCTTTTCATCCAGAATGCCGAGCACTTCTGCTGCTTGGTCAGGCTCAAGATAAGACACTACGATGGCTTGAATCTGAGGGTGTTCATAACGTATAAGCTCAGCCACTGCACGGCCTTCCATCCATTTGAGTGTGTCTAATCCAGTGGTATTTCCACCGACAAGTATACGGTCGATCAAACCAGAGGCTTTGTCTTCACCTAGCGCTTCGTTAAGCATGTTTTTGATGTACTGGTCTGAACCAACACCCATGCCTGTTTGTCGACCAACTTCTTCGATAAAATCGACAAGCACTGACTCGACTTGCTCTTGAGTAACATTCGCAAGGTTTGCCATTGAAGTACCCACACGATGCACTTCTTTAGGGCCCATATGCTTGAGAATTTGAGCCGCATCGGCTTCTCCCAAACTCATTAGCAGTATTGCAGCCGCATCTACTCTAGGAATTGCTGGTAACTTGTTATCCGACGTTTCATCCGCCATCTTGATTAACCCACGCTCTCACAACCTGCGCTACTCGAGCTGGGTCTTCAGCGACCAAGCCCTTCAACGCGTTAACCTGCTTATCATAACCTTCTGAAGCACCAGGTAACAGAAAGTCTTCACTTGATGCACCAACCCCCATTCTTCCACCTGACGCTGAACTGTCTCCAATAGAGTCTAAGGTTGCCAACCCTTCGTCATCACCAGCAAGCGCGAGGTCTTTAGCTTGCGCACCAGAGGCCGCCAAATTTTTGAACGTTGGGCGAATCACAGCAAACACAACGATGAGCGCTATGATAACCGCAAGACCTTTCCATACAGCTTCCCAAAACCAAGACTCTTCCCAGACTTGCGTTTCAACAAACTCTTCAACTTGTTGTGGTGCGAAGGGTGTATTAATAACATTAACACTATCGCCCCGCGCTGCTGAAAACCCGACGGCATTGCGAACTAAAAGCGTCAAGCGCTCTAACTCAGTTTCACTCCATGGAGTAAAGCTCACGTCACCCGTTTGTGGGTCAATATTGCGAATATCATCAATCGCGACTGCGACACTCAAACGCTGCAAGCGGCCTTGTTGATGCTTGGTATAAGAGATGGTGCGATCAACTTCGTAGTTACGTGTAGATTGTTTACGCAGGCTCATTGGCGAAGCACCTTCTGCACCTGCTGCGCCGCCGTTTGCTTGTTCAGGTGCATCACCTGCTGCTGGCGGCTGATTGCTCAAAGCGCCAGGAATACCGCCTTCACCGCCCATGGACTTCTGTTCATCCAAGGTTTGTTCGCTGCGCAAGACCTGCATGTCTGGGTTGTAGAGTTCTTCTGCCTCTTCGATAGAGGTAAAATCGACATCCGCCGACACTTCAGAGCGAAATCGCCCCAAACCAATGATAGGCTCTAGAATACTGGAGATACGGTTATTGAGAACGGATTCAATTTTACGAGAGTACTCAAACTCCCGTGACACAAGTTTGTCGTCTTCCGTTTCGTCGTTGCGAGAAAGCAAGTTGCCGCGTTGATCTACAACCGTAACTTGCCCTTTATTCATTTCTGGAACACTGCCCGCGACCAAATTAACGATCGCCTCGACTTGCTCTCTAGACACACCTGTCATCGAAGCCGCTTCAATTAAAACGGAAGCCGAAGGTTGACGTGAATCACGAACAAATACTGAACGTTTTGGAATGGCTAGGTGAACTCGTGCAGACCGAATGCTGCGAAAACTCGAGATAGTGCGCGATAGCTCGCCTTCTAGCCCTCGCTTAAAGCGCGTTGACTCCATAAACTGGCTTGAACCCAAGCCTTGATCTTTATCCAGCAGTTCATAGCCAATATTTTGCTCTGAGGTAATACCCGCAGCGGCGATTTTTATCTTAGCGGCATAAAGCTGGTCTGAGGCCACCAACAAAACACCAGACTTAGGGTCAACTTTAAACTGAATACCACTCACGTTTAGGAGCTGAGTAACCTGCTCCATATCTTGCGCTGCGATATTTTGCATGGCGGGCTGATAGTTCGGTTCTTGCAGCCATAACACCAAAGCTAAACCCAAGGCGACACTGCCTGCCAGGCCAATCATAAGACCAATTTGTCGGACCAAGCCTAAGCGACTT
The DNA here is from genome assembly GCA_034110885.1 of Oleiphilaceae bacterium. Classification (GTDB taxonomy): domain Bacteria; phylum Pseudomonadota; class Gammaproteobacteria; order Pseudomonadales; family Oleiphilaceae; genus PZPK01. The sequence goes on along the minus strand of JAWUYI010000045.1, from coordinate 11,178 downwards.
ACGCCTGTCATCAGGTCACTTTCTGGTGCCGAGCCCGCCCCCATTGGCGACTGCGTCATCGCGGGTAAGTTTGCTTCTGCTAGATTGGCTGCCATAGTCTTTATTCCACGTTTGCGAGATTTACGTTCATCGCGACTGTCTTAAGCTCTGATTTCTTTTGTTTATATGGTTACGTCTATTTCTCTGATTACTTTGACAGCCTGCTAGGTATAAGCACGCTCAGATCAGTAACCTTAAAATACCCTAAACCGGCATTTTCATAATATCTTCGTAGGCTTTAACAACCTTATTTCGAACCTGACTCAAAGCATCAAATGAGACGCTCGCCTTTTGCGACTGGATCATCACTTGCGTAATACTGACGCTCGGGTCACCGGCATCATAGGCCGTTTTCATAGCACTCGACTGCTGCTGGGCATCGTTCACGGAATTCACTGCACTTGAAAGCAGCTCACTGAACTTTGGAATTTGTTGTGTTTCTTGCGTGCCCTGAATACGCGTTGGCGAAAGCTCTGGCTGTAGCGACTCAGCCGGCCTTACTTGCGCCTTGAGGTTCCGCATATCGGCTAAAACTTGTGATATATCAGCTCTGCCGGATATTGAATTAATTCCTGACATTCGCTCTCTCCAATACTTTATTCAGTGTTAATTCCGTCGCACTATTGTCAATTTTTCGTAACGACAGACTTCTATACAAATATTCTGCACAAAACACGCCAATTTCACCTAGTCTGAGAATTTAACTATCAAGACGTCTTAGCGCAGCATTGGTGATCGCTGGTGATACGGCGGGATATGGTTGCAAGAGGATTCTTCGAGGCAAAAAAATGGGGCCTTAAAAAGGCCCCTAATCATCAGCAGATTGACAAACTAAATTTACAACTCAGCAGTAGTAAAGTAAGAACGATATTTTGACACGATTTACTACGCTGCAACCTCTCTTGCAACATCGATACCAAACTCTCTCATCTGGGCCAATTTATAACGTAAAGTTCTTGGACTTATTCCGAGACGTTCAGCCGTTTGCTTTTTCTTACCGCGCTCTTGGCGCAAAGTATCGATAATAATCTGATATTCACGAAGCTTTAAGTCTTTACCCAACGCGCTCACATCAACATCGACAGAAAAACTGGTCGACTCTAGCTCTTCTGCCATAGAGTCGTCTTCGCTTCTAGCTACGGAACGCGCATCGCCAACCTGAGCACGACCATGCGCAACGCTATTCTCAACACCCGAATCGCGCGGCACCGCACTTTCGCTTGAGAATTGTCTAAATCCTGACAACACGCTACCTGTGCCCGTCTCAGCCGCGGCGGATAAAGGGGGATGACTGACGCTGCTTGAAAGTGTCTCGAGATAAAAATCGGAGGCAGCAATCACTTGCCCTTCTGCCAAAATCATGGCGCGCTGAATTGCGTTATCTAGCTCACGAACATTTCCGGGCCAAGCATAACTCAGCAACAAGGATTCGCTGTCTTTAGCGAAGCTCAATGTTCCCCTTCGCATCTTTCCAGCATGCGACGCGAGTAAGCGCTCCGCAATAGGAAGTATATCTTTCGGTCTCTCACGCAATGGCTTCCACGCCATTGGAAAAACACTAAGCCTGTAATATAAATCTTCGCGAAACTTACCTTGTTCCACATAGTCTCTTAACGAACGGTTGGTGGTCGCAAGTACTCTTACATCTAGTGCAATGGGCTTACGTCCGCCCACCCTCTCAACTTCACGCTCTTGCAAGACACGCAGTAATTTTGCTTGCAGACTTAAATCCATTTCGGACACTTCATCCAACAATAAGGTGCCGCCATTTGCTTGCTCGAATTTGCCAGGCGAACTAGCGTACGCACCGGTAAATGCGCCTTTTTCATGACCAAACAACATCGCCTCAAGCATGTTCTCAGGAATCGCTGCACAATTGATCGCAACAAAGGGCTTGTTTCTGCGTGACGAATGCTTATGGATATAGCGCGCTAACACTTCTTTGCCCGTTCCGCTTTCACCCGAAATCATAACGGTAGATTCGGTTGCTGCCACCTTTCGTGCAACCTTGAAGACGTCTTTGGTGAACGGATCGGCGGCGACCGGAGCGTCATTAGATAGCTCTCCGACATCACCGAGGATTCGCTCGATTGAATCAATAAGAGTTTGTGGCTCAAAAGGCTTAACGAGGTAGTCCGCTGCGCCTGCCTGCATTGCATCTACAGCATGTTTTATCTGCCCATATGCTGTAATCAGCATCATTGGCAAACCCGGCACTCGCATTTGAACTTGCTCGAGCAACTGATGGCCATCCATCCCCGGCATATTTACATCACTAACAACGATATCGAACTTTTTCTTTTCCAGTGTCAGCAATGCGTTTTCAGCGCAATCGGCCTCTACATACTTTAGACCCGCAAGCTCTAGCGTTGTGCACAGCGCTTCGCGTAGTTCACGATCATCTTCTACGATTAATACAGTTGATGCACTCATGACCTTACCTCTTTCGCATACGACGAATTAAAACGGTGGATACTTGGGTCGAACAAAGGCAACAGAATACTTGCTACTGTTCCCTGGCTATTAGAGCGTATTGAAAATTGCCCATTGTGCGCCTTGACCACAGCCTGAACGACAGCCAAACCTAACCCAGTACCTTGTGATTTGGTTGTAAAAAACGGTTCCGTGATTTTGCTTTCTAGATCCTGCGGAATACCAGGGCCATCATCACAGACCTGCAAACACGCATAACGTGAATCTGAATCGACGGCGCGAATAGTAATACGAAGTTTGCCTCCAGGCTTGCTGGTCTCATAGGCTTCGATACTGTTCGTTATCAGATTTAAACATGCGCCAATTAGCGTCTCTTTATTACAAAGAATATGGCCTACGCTGGCATTGTTCCATTCCGACACAACCTCATGTTTTTCAAGAATAGGCATTGCAGCGCTTTTTAAATTCTCGAAGAAAGCGGGCATATCGAGTTGTTCGGCTAGACGGGTTTCGCCTTTAGCAAAAACCAACATATCTCGAATTTGATGCTCAAGATGGGTTAAGCGCGATAGCAATTTGTCCGCACACTCTTTACGCATATCATCCGGAATGTGCTCTTTGCGAAGATGTCCTGCATACAGCATTGCTGTAGAGAGAGGCGTTCTAATTTGATGAGCAAGGCTAGCGACCATTTTTCCAAGCGAACCTAAACGCTCAGTACGACTAACTTTTTCTTGCAAAAGGCGTGTTTCAGTTAGATCGCTTAGGAGAATAAGCTGACCGCAACCGGTGGTTAAAGAGCGCGTTTCGATTCGAACCCGACGACCGTCAATGAGTGAAACTTCGTGGCCATCATCATGCTTCGGGGCAAAACTGCGATTAATAACGTCTAACCAAAGCTGCCCTTCCAAAGGCTCACCTAGTAAGTCCAAAGCCGCAGGATTCGCTTCGGAGACATAACCTCTGCCATCTAAAAGCACAACACCCGCAGGGAGAATTTCTAGCAAGGCCGAGTGCCGATTCGCGATCGCTTCTTTTTCTTTAACTTGGCGCTGGCTATTTAAAGCCTCTTCAGACAGCTCTGACTTTAAACGACTGACACGCTGCTCTAGGTGTCGATAAGAAGACGTAAGATCTGAAGACAAACGCTCAAACATCGCCAAAGCCGATTCGACCGAATCGTCTTCTTCTACTGCCTGAACCTTGCGGTCTGACGAGCCAACTGAAGAGCCATTGGCAATACCGCGTTGTGAAGAGTCTTTTTTGTTTAAAAGAAAATCTACATGAGACGCAACAACGCGCTTAGAGCCTAACGCCTCGGCAGTGGAGCGTTCACCTTCGTCAATCCGCGAGACGGTAGCGCCCGAAAGCGGATCGATGAACTTAGCCACAGCGTGACTTGAGTCATTATGGTTATGCTTATCTAGTTGGTGACCCATTAACTACCCTTTGATCTGTTGTTTGGCATCCATTACGGGAGGCGACTTACAGTTATCAAAGCAGGTTTGATTCCAACTTATTTATATGCTTATTTTTCAATGCCTTATGACAATTCGCTATAGGGCTAAAGAGGGCTTTTCGTTATTTTTTTGGCGTAAAAAAAGGCTAACCTACTTAGGTTAACCTTTTTGACAAGTTATTGGCGCGCTAGCTAACTAGGCATTCAAACCGTACTTGCGAACCTTTTCGACCAGAGTCGTTCTTCGAATACGCAAGCGTTCAGCAGCGCGAGCAACTACGCCAGATGACTCATCCAAGGCTTGCTGAATTAAAGACTTCTCAAGGTTTGCCAAGTAGTCCTTCAGGTCGATGCCATTAATCGGTAACAAAGCCGGAGAATCCAATCCAGCCAGACCTTGCGCCACTTGCACCGCACTGTCATCACTTTCAAGCACTTCGTCTTCCACCTCAACGTGGCGATACTTTTGCGGTAACTCTTTAACACCGATCACATCATAAGGGTGCATGATGGCCAAGCGCTCTACCAAGTTAGCAAGCTCCCTTACGTTGCCGGGCCACTCGTGACGACACAAACTAAGTATGGCGGCCGAGTTAAATCGAATAGAGCCCCGTTTTTCGGTCTCCATGCGTGAAATAAGCTCATGAATGAGAAGTGGAATATCTTCTACCCGCTCTTTAAGAGCTGGCATTTCTATGGGAAATACATTGAGACGATAATACAAATCTTCTCGGAAGGTTCCTTCTACGATCATCTCTTCCAAATTTTTATGCGTTGCCGCGATGATGCGAACATCCGTAGGGATCGTTTTATTACCACCGACACGCTCAAACGTTTTTTCTTGAAGAACCCGTAAAATTTTGACCTGCATATTTAAAGGCATGTCACCGATTTCATCTAGAAATAAAGTGCCACCCTCGGCCATCTCAAAGCGTCCCGAACGTGCAGTAATAGCACCAGTAAACGCGCCTTTTTCATGACCAAAAAGCTCACTTTCAAGAAGCTCTGCAGGTATTGCGCCGCAGTTAACTGGCACAAACGGTTCGCTTCGCCGATGAGAGTTGTAGTGTAAGTTTCGTGCAACGACTTCTTTGCCTGTGCCAGATTGCCCGGTAATTAAAACGCTAACATCTTTATCAGCTACCTGTGACATTAACTCGCGCACAAACTGGACCTTGCGACTTGTACCGACAAGACTCCTAAAAAGCTCTACTTGACGCTGCATACCGCGCTGCTGCCTTGCTGAGTATTGGTCACGGTAGACTTGAGCCCGATAAAGGCTGTCGAGGGTCTTATTATAATTTGGGGGGACTTCAAGCGAAGCGATGACCTTTTTTCGCAACACGTCATCCGCATCACTATAGTCTGAATCACCTAACAACAATACAGGAACGCCTTCGTCCCACTGCTCTAATTCTGCCAAACAAGGAGAAACACTTTCGGTTTCACGACCGAGAACGACAACACCAATACTGTGTTCTTGATCCGAAACTAGTTGCTGGCCACGATTTTCGAACGAACTGGTTACAACCTCTTCGCCCAAAAAATTTAGAATAACAGTGATATCTCGAAGCACCTCTTGGTTATCATGAATAACCAAAACTTTCATATCCTGCGCCATTGAAGAATAACCTTTTTTATTATCTGCCAGATTCATTTTAAGTACTAAAAAACAATAAGACTGGCTTTATTATGTGTTTGGAGAGTGCTCGATGATGCACACTAAGAACGTACTTGCATTAAAGCCGCCCAAACCTAAATAGTCAATAAAGTGACAAAAAAAAGCAGCCAAAACGACTACTTCACTAATTTGTTCAATTTTTTGTCACCACGGGAATATTTATTCAGCTTTTCGATATGCCGTTACGCCTTTTTTGTCGAGCTGAAGTTTACCCAATTCGCTAGCATACCCTCCTCTTTTGCCCTCTAAGGCAAGCACCAACTCGCCATAAAGAGACTCAAGACTATCTAGCTCTGCCTTTAAACTTGCCACCGATCCCTTACCGGCACCCGAAGACACACCCACAACGCGCTCAATGTCTTCTCGAATGTTCACATCCAAGGCAGTTAAACTCTCAAAATCTTCAGCAGCAAGAGCCTTCTTGAGCTCTACTTCATAACGTCGAATATTTATAGGCTCTGGCATACTATCTCCTGTACTCTATTGGCGAACGCCTTCAATCGATAAAATCATTTCTACGTCCTGAGACATAGGACCAAGGTCGCGCAGTATATTGAAGTCTTTCATCTTAAACGTTGTACTTCCTTGAAAGCCTGCACGATATCCACCCCATGGATCGCTACCCATTCCAATTCTCTCCACATCTAGCACGACTTCCTTAGTAACATCTTTCAGACTGAGATCGCCATATACCTTAGCGTGGATTTCATCAATAACCTCAACGCGCTTACTCTTGAAGATAGCCTTCGGAAACGCCTCTACGTCTAAAAACTTTTCGCCTCGTAAATGCTTGTCTCTCTCGGCATGATTAGAGTCGACACTTGCTGTGGCAATTTCAACTTCGATGGACGCTTGCTCTGGATTCTTTTCATCATAGGAAAAGCTTCCATTAAACTCATCAAAGCGTCCATAGAGCCAACTGTAACCTAAATGCTGAACACGAAACTGAACGAAAGCATGCGCCCCCTTCGTATCAACCACATAATCTGCAGCAGAGACTGTTCCTGCAGTAAAGAGCGAACCAGATAACATAAGAACTAACAGACCAATACGAACCATAAAAACCCCCAAAAAGTTATTTTAAGTAAACACTATTCATTGAACTTCACTTGCGCCGATAGATCATACGCAACAAGGTATCATCTCGATCAAGAAAATGGTGCTTCAACGCCGCAAGACCATGGAGCAGACCCAGTATCATGATGGTATTAACAGCATACTCATGCACGCTCCCTGCTCGCTCTTCGAGCAGATCAACCCCAGACACAACGGCAGGTACATCAAACCACCCAAAAAATGATACACCGCGTCCATCGGCACTGGAAATTAAATACCCACTAATACAAGCCGTTACGACAAGAATGTAAAACAGCCAATGCACGAGAATAGAAACTAACCGCTCCCATTTCGCAACAGTAACAGCTTCAGGCTTGCCGGTTCTGAGTATATTAAGAAAACGCAGTAAAAAAAGAGCGAAGAGCAACAAACCAAATGATCTGTGCCAAAACGGTCCGCTTTGATACCAAGGGTCATAGTAATCCAGATCAACCATATAGTCGCCGAGAAAGTACAAACCTACTATCAAAATAACGCTCAACCAATGGTAAGCAATGTGGGACCACCCCCAACCGCGCAGAATAGATTTCACACTTAACACCCTTTCATTCCGACAATGTATTTGAGCTAGAAGCCATAATCCAAGTGTGTATGACTCGCCCCAGTTGTTCAAGCCCATAATTTTTGCTAGACTTTTTCAGCTTACAACTGTACGCTATTTTAAATCATTAATGAGTTCAACCAAATGACCACTTACACACAGCCCTCACCTTTAATTAGAGAAATTCAAGATATAGCTCTCTTTATGGAGCCAATAATTCAGACTATCATGCCTGACTTCTGGCTAGGCCATCATGCATTTAAAGTAACGCTTGTACACCGAGATAAAGGTGGAGTGACGACATACCGACTCAAACCCTGCAACACACTCCGACAATTTCACTTCACTCCAGGGCAACACGCCTGCCTTGCGGTGGAAATTGATGGCCGGAGGCTAGAGCGGACATTTAGCATTTCCTCGTCACTGCAAGCACTAAAACGAGAAGGCTACCTTGAGCTCAGCATAAAGACGCAAGACGGCGGACAAGTAACCCCTTGGCTACTCGAAAACATTAAACCGGGGGGGAAAGTACATTTAAAAAACATTGAAGGCAGCTTTACCTTTCATCCATCTAATGAAAATCAACTTTTTCTTGCGGCAGGAAGCGGATTGACTCCAATACTTTCCATTCTTGAAAGCACGAAAGCCCGAGAATTAAATAAGCTAAGTCTGCTTTATTATGTGCATGAAAAACGTGACGCACCGTTTCTCAAAAGACTTGAGATCCTTCAGAGGAAGGGCTTAAGTCTTTCAATAATTGAGACTGGACGCAGCGGGCGAATAAGCAAAAAACAACTCGACCAATACTTGAACCTGTCAAATATCGGCAAAGCCTATATTTGCGGACCAGCTGGGTTTATCGCCAGCAGCCAAGAAATACTCAAAGAAACACTAAGCGCCGATAATATTCACTATGAATTCTTCGGCCTCTCTTCGCCTACAAGCAAAGAGACAAGCGCACACTTACTGGATGTATCTAACGAGGCAGGCAAGCACACACAAATCACCTGCTCCGGCGCGACGCTACTAGACGAGCTCGAAAACAAAGGACTTAAGCCCCTCTTTGGTTGCAGAGCGGGCATATGCCACCAATGCACAGCACAAAAACTTAGTGGGCGCGTTCAGAATATCCTCACAAACGAAATATCTGAGAACGGCCCTGAGCAGATTCAATTATGCCTGTGCAAAGCAGTTTCAGACACAAGCTTGATCATTAAAGAGCGAGAAGCCTAAAATGAAAACAGAAACAATCGCCAGCAAAAATGTACCCTCCCCCGCAGACACCCTAGAGAGTTTCGCAGAGGAGCTCGACGCTCTCAAACGTAAAACCTTTGCCAAGGTCGGCGCCAAAGACGCACGTTACATTAGGCAGCTAATAGCTTTCCAGCGCTGCTTAGACCTCTTAAGCCGAGTGCTTATAGCTGTCGGTCTACTTGCCTTTTCAGGCGTCACAGCGATCGCTATCGCATGCATCGGCACACTTGGCCTTGCCTGCGCAAAAATCCTCAACAACATGGAGATTGGCCACAATGTAATGCACGGCCAATACGACTGGATGAACGATCCCTACATTAATTCACGTAAGTTCGACTGGGACATTGCTGGAGATTCGGATTCATGGAAGCGATATCACAACCACGAACACCACACCTACACCAACGTCATTGGAAAGGACAGGGATTTTGGCTATGGCCTCTTAAGGCTAAGCGACGACACGCCATGGAAAACAAAAAATCTTTGGCAAATAATTACCTATTTAAACCTTAGCTTTCTTTTCGAATGGGGTGTCGCCTACCACGAACTTGCTGGAGAAAGAATATTCTTCGGCAAGCGTCGCGCACATAGCGAGCTTCCTATATCACGAGAAGCTCTAAGAAACGCTTTTTTCAAAAAAGCTGGACGCCAAATTTTCAAAGATTATATTTTCTTCCCTCTGCTATTTTGGCCTGTAGCATTACCCGTGATTGCCTGTAACTTCTCGGCAAATATGCTTCGTAACTTATGGACTTCCAGTATTATTTTCTGCGGACATTTTACCGACGGTGCGCACACATTCACCGAGGCAAGCATTAAAAATGAATCTAGAGGAAGCTGGTATTACAGACAGATTCTAGGTTCATCAAATATCGAAGGCTCTAAACTATTCCACATCATGAGCGGACACCTAAGCTGCCAGATAGAACACCATCTGTTTCCAGACATACCTGCACCGTACTATAGGCAAATGAAAGGTGAAGTTAAAAAAATATGCGCCGCACACGGAATACCATACAATACAGGCAGATTTAGCAAGCAATACCTTGAAGTAGTCAAAAGAGTATTGTTGTACTCATTACCAAGAAGGCAAGCTCAAGAAAGCGCCATGCGAGAAATATGAACCCAGAATTTGCTGCATTAGCTCAAGAGCATGAAGGCGCTATTCGCATAGCGGTTTTTGCAGCATTTCTGTCTATTTTTTTTATACTTGAAACAACTCTTCCCGACCGAAAAGTAGAAAAGAGTCGCGGCTTTTGGATAAGAGTCGCAAACAACCTCAGCTTCAGCGCCATTAACACTCTGATCCTGCGACTGCTTCCATTTATCCTCGCAACAAACGTCGCTTTGTTAGCCGAAGAGCAGCAAATAGGCCTGTTAAATCAATTTGAATTCGAAGGCTTGCAGTCATTCTGGATTATTCTCGCTTGCGTTGTAGCTCTAGACTTAGCCATTTACTGGCAGCATCGCCTATTTCACACCATCCCGTGGCTATGGCGCCTGCACAGACTCCATCATAGCGATACCCACCTAGATTCAACGAGCGCACTGCGGTTCCACCCAATCGAAATAGCATTGTCGATGCTTATCAAAACATCATTAACGCTCGTATTTGGATTACCTTTTATTGCTATCGTAATGTTTGAGATTACACTCAATGCTTCTGCAATTTTCAATCACGCCAACATTAGACTACCCAACAGACTCGACAAAATCGTCCGTAAAGCACTGGTCACGCCGGCGATGCATCGAATACACCACTCAACGATTCTCGCAGACAGCAACTCAAACTATGGGTTCTGCCTTTCGTTCTGGGATAAGATATTTAAGTCATACACGCAGACAAGCCGCTCACACGACCCCATTTTTAAATTAGGCGTCAAAGGGCTAGCTATCGAACAAACTCATGGATTGAAACACATGCTACTGCAACCACTGCAGAGCCAAGACGAACATTCAAACTAAACGTTAAAGCCCGCCACACCATCCATCACAAACTGAATCGCTAAGGCAGCAAGCAAAACACCAAGAAATCGGCGCAGTATTTCGTCACCCGTTCGCCCTATTACGCGCTTTACACCCGCTGAAACCAGTAATGCAAAGAACGTGATTAGACAAACCGTAATAGCAGCCATAACAACCTCATTGCCACTACCCTCCTTATAAGCCGCCGCGTATAGGAGAATCGACACAGTCAAAGAGCCTGGCCCAGCTATCAAGGGAACTGACATTGGGAAAACCGCAATATCATCCCCAGCACCCGCCACGTCGTAACTAAGCTTTTTAGTGACCATGTGAAACGCCGTATAGAATAGAAGTAAGCCTCCAGCAATGCGTAAGGAGTAGATCGAAATACCCAACTGGGTCAAGATAGACTTCCCATACAAGGCAAACAAAATAAGAAGTAGAGACGAGATCAGCACCGCACGAAATGCCAACAAGGCTCTCGCTTTAATATCTTTATCGGCACACAAAGCATTAAAAATAAGCGCCGTACCAATAGGATCAATAATAACGAAATACGCTGTCAGCGCATTTAAGTACGTAGAAAAATCCATCAACCGCCCCTCTAGTTTCTTACAGTCAGGCAAAATAGCATCTTACAGAAACAAAAAAGCCCGCATCAAGCGGGCCTTTTGATCTTCTCACTAAATA
>JAWUYI010000044.1:0-10007 GCA_034110885.1 Oleiphilaceae bacterium | reverse complement strand
CAATGTGAATTTTCTAAAATAAAACTGGTCGGCCGAGACTTTGGTGTTGGTGTCAGCGCGAGTGGTGATGCTGAGTCTCCGCGTATGCAGTTTGACGTAAGTACTCGGCGATTCAACTTCGAACGATTTAACCGTGACCTTCCCCTAAATAACTTAATGCTTGCTGCTCAGGCTTGTTTTAGTCTTTTTGAATTAATCCTTCTAGCAAGTCCTAAGTGGAAGACCCCTAGGACTCAATTGCTTCGCGAGCGCTTGTTGAATAAGCCAGAAATTGTTGGTGCATCGGTTTGTCGTTCTATTGAAGGTTGTATAGTGCCCGGTAGGATGGAAGTGATTAGCAATCAGCCAGTAACAATTGTTGATGTTGCTCATAATGCTCAGGCAGCCGAGTTTTTGGCGAGACATATGTTAGAGAAATTTCCTACTAAGAAAGTCTATGCTGTGTTTTCATGCTTGAAGGATAAGGATATACATGCGATCTTAGCGCCAATGTCAGGTGTCGTTGAATCTTGGTATGTGGCGCCTTTGTCTGTCGATAGGGCGTATGATATTGTCGATTTAGAGGGCGTTTTTAGTTCTTTAAAGCTAAAGTTTGATTTACAGAAATGCATCGAAGACAGTCTGAGGGCAGCTCAGCAAAGTGCCTTGGCCAATGATGCCGTTGTTTTAGTATTCGGTTCCTTTTATGTTGTTGAAAGTGTGAAAAGAGGTCTTGTAGCAGAATGAGTGACTCGGTTGATAGCTTAAAACAGCGCTTAGTAGGCGCGTTCGTAATTCTCTCGCTTGCCGTCATTTTTTTGCCCATGGTATTTGATAAACCGCATCGAGAGGCAAGATCAACGATTCAGATGGTGCCTCCAAAACCCAAATTCGAAACGGTAGTGATTAGTAAACCAAAACCTATTGAAATCAGGCAGCTTGAAGTAGATCAGGCAACCGGTCGGGTTGATCAGTCTAGCGGTGCGGGCTCCCAAGGCAAGCCTAGTGTTGTTCCTGTGAAGGAAGCCGCGCCTAAGAAAGCGTCACCCACAGCAACGCCGGTTCCGGCTCAGGTTGTTGAATCTCCAAAGAAAAGCAATACAGGCGACAAACCCCACGCAGATAATAAATTCCCAGTTTTTAATAATGTGTGGATGGTGCAGATCGGAACATTCTCCAGTAAGGCTAACGCGTATGCCTTGCGCGATAAAGTTCGGGCAAGTGGAATTTCCGCACACACAAAGGTGATAGATTCGGGTAAGGCTATACGCGTTTTTGCGGGGCCGTTTGTTACCAAAAAAGAAGCAGAGCGAATGAAGAAGAAGGTTGATGCGACCTATAAGCTGAAAAGTTTAGTAGTGTATTTTGAAGCTTAGTTGCTGACCAGGTGGTCAGTATAAGTGGCTGTAATATCTAGCGTTTTATTATTCTGTTTGTTTTAAAAAGCGTGGTTTTGATTAGTGGTTTTGTTATGATGCGCGCCTGCCAAATTAGGCGTTAGTGTCAGTTCGTCTAAGGGGATAAAGTTTGGCAGAGTTGAATTGGGCAGATTGGGGTTTAATAAGCCTAATTCTCGCTTCAAGTTTAATGAGCGTAGTTAGGGGGTTTACGAAAGAGGCCTTGTCATTATGCATCTGGGTTCTGGCGTTTGTCGTCGCGAGAAGCTTTCACTCAAATGCTTTATCTCTTTTGAACGGTGTAGTAGCTGACCCTATGCTTCGTTCTGTTGCAGCATTTGCTGGTTTATTTATAGCAACCTTGTTAGTTGGAGCAGTGGTTAACTATCTTCTCTCTGTTCTAATCAAAGTTACAGGGTTGAGTACGTTAGATCGAATGCTAGGAACTGTGTTTGGGTTGGTACGTGGAGTCGTGGTGTGTGTCGTTATCGTGGCAGTAGTGCGCTATACACCATGGTCGGGAAGTGAGTGGTGGACTGAGTCCATCGTCGTTCAAAATTTATTGGTAATAGAGCAGTGGTCGCGCTCCGTGTTTAGCGGCAGCGTTAGTATTGATCCATCTTCTTTTAGCCTTATTTAGAGTTGATTCAAGAGGTTTTGCATGTGCGGTATAGTCGGCATTGTTGGTAAACACAATGTAAATCAGACTTTGTTTGATGCCTTAACAGTTCTTCAACATAGAGGCCAGGATGCCGCAGGTATTGTAACGTGTCAGGACGATCGTTTCTTTTTGCGCAAAGATAATGGCCTGGTGCGAGATGTGTTTCGTACGCGACACATGAGAAGGTTAGTTGGCAATATTGGTATTGGCCATGTCCGTTACCCAACAGCGGGTTCCTCAAGCTCTGCCGAAGCTCAGCCTTTTTACGTTAACTCGCCATATGGAATGACCTTGGCGCATAACGGAAATCTTACCAACACGATTGAACTGTCAGACGGTTTGCTTAAGTCAGATCTGAGGCACATTAATACTAATTCAGATTCTGAAATATTACTCAATGTGCTTGCACATGAACTGCAGCGTCAGGGCAAGCTTGTACCGACCGAAAAAGAGATTTTTGAGGCCGTAAGAAGTGTTCATAAACGAGCTCGTGGAGCATATGCAGTTATTGCGATGATCACTGGTTATGGTGTTCTAGCATTTCGTGATCCGCATGGAATACGTCCAGCCTGCTACGGCAAAAAAGAGACGTCTGAAGGTGTTGAGTACATGGTAGCGTCTGAAAGTGTTGCTTTGGATGCTGCCGGCTTTACCCTGGTTAGAGATATCGACCCCGGTGAAGCTATATACATAGAAAATAATGGCACGCTGCATACTCAGCAATGTGCAGACAACCCTCAGTTAAACCCGTGTATTTTTGAGCATGTCTATTTTGCGCGTCCAGACTCGATTATAGATCAAGTCTCGGTGTATAAAGCGCGCTTGCGTATGGGGGAAACGTTGGCTCACAAGATAAAGCGTTTAAGGCCTGATCATAACATTGATGTTGTTATTCCGATTCCTGATACGAGCCGTACATCGGCCATGGAAATGGCAAATGAGTTAGGGGTTAAATATCGAGAAGGGTTCATTAAAAATCGATATATCGGTAGAACATTTATCATGCCAGGCCAGAGCCAAAGAAAAAAGTCGGTTCGGCAGAAACTTAATCCCATTGCCCAAGAGTTTCAGGGCAAGAATGTTATGCTTGTTGACGACTCTATTGTTCGTGGCACAACGTGCAACGAAATTATTCAAATGGCGAGAGATGCGGGTGCAAAAAATGTGTTCTTTGCGTCTGCGGCGCCTGCCGTGCGCTACCCGAATGTGTATGGTATCGATATGCCTGCAGCGTCTGAGTTGATTGCTCATGGTCGAACTGAAGAAGAAATTCGGTGTGAAATTGGGGCTGATTGGTTGGTTTACCAAGATTTGGATGACCTGATCAAGGCTGCTCGTGATGGTAATCCGGATATTAAAGAGTTCGACTGTTCTGTTTTTAATGGGGAATATGTGACGGGGGATATCGACTCGGCTTACCTAGAACGGCTGCAAAGCAATAGAAATGATGCCAATAAGACAGACGAGCAGAACGAACTTGATGACGATGTACATTTAAGTCTTCATAATGGCGACTAGATATATCCATAATCGTTTGTGACGCAGAGACGTAATGCATGCCAAAGAGTAAAACGCTAGAAGCAAAGATTCCCGAGCCGAATTTGGACGGTGTAGGCCTCGATACCCTAGGTGTTCGCGCCGGTCAAATTAGAAGTGCTGAACTTGAGCATAGTGAGGCGATTTTTCCGACATCTAGTTTCGTATTTAACTCAGCGCAGGAAGCTGCAGAGAAGTTTTCTGGTGATATCGCTGGTAATGTTTATGCGCGCTTCACTAATCCTACGGTTGCAATGTTTGAAAATCGTATTGCTGCGCTTGAGGGTGGTGAGCGAGCGGTTGCGGCGGCGTCGGGCATGGCTGCAATTATGTCCACTTTTTTAGCCTTGTTATCGCAAGGTGATCATGTCTTGTGCTCAAGAAGTGTGTTTGGCACAACTACTGTTTTTCTTGAAAAGTACCTGTCAAAGTTCGGTGTTGAAGTCGACTTTATAGAACTTTGTGATTATGAAGCTTGGTCGGATGGTATCCGACCTTCAACGCGTTTGGTTTTTGTAGAGACGCCGTCTAATCCTCTGTGTGAAGTGGTCGATATAAAGCGCTTAAAGGCCATCATTGAGCGTGCTGAAACAGACGAACGTTGTCACTTGATTGTTGATAATTGTTTTTGTACCCCAATTTTACAGCGGCCGTTTGAATTGGGTGCCGATATCGTTATTCATTCAGCGACGAAGTATCTAGACGGGCAGGGTCGTTGCTTGGGCGGGGTGGTCATTGGAAGCAATGAGCTTATGTCAGAAGTGCATGGGTTTATGCGCTCGGCAGGCCCGGCAATGAGTCCATTCAATGCGTGGGTGTTTTTGAAAGGTTTGGAGACGCTCGCAATTCGTATGCGAGCGCACAGTGCGCATGCTCTTCAAGTAGCTCAGTGGTTGGAGCAGCAAGACAAAATTGAACGGGTTTTTTATACAGGCTTAGAATCGCACCCTTATCACCAGTTGGCATGCCAGCAGCAAACTGGATTTAGTGGTGTTTTGTCTTTTCGTGTCTTTGGTGGGCGAGAAGAAGCGTGGAGACTGATTGATGGCGTCGAATTTTTATCATTGACTGCAAATTTGGGTGATGCCAAAACGACCATTACGCATCCTGCAACGACCACTCATGGGCGATTAAGTGATGACGATAAGTTGCGTGCTGGGATTACTGAAAACCTTATTCGAGTGTCCGTTGGTTTAGAGGATCCGCAAGATATAATTGCTGATTTGGCTAAAGGTCTCGAAAAGGTCTAGTTGCAAGATCTTATTTTCTAAGTCATTTTTCTTATATTTCAAATAATTAAAGATAATTCTTAAAACTTTTCTATACTATTGTAACGGTCTAGCATGTTTTTGTGTCCGATTGGGGTGCAACGGTCAATGTGTCTAGGCCCCTAGGTTTATAGAAAGGTGTTTTTTGTGAATATGAATCCCGCTTTGGGGCGTAAAGTGTCAACAAATCCTGATCAACGCTTTAATGCATATGTATCGCAAGGTGCTCGCGAGGGCGGCTTGATTTTGACGGTCGCCGTGTGCATCTTTTTGATGATGGCGCTTATCTCCCATAGTTCTGCTGATCCAGGTTGGGCTAGCACCGGCACGAATACCAAGCCGCTAAATTATGGTGGTAAAGCGGGTGCTTGGTCTGCGGACATTCTGTTGTATTTCTTCGGCTATGTAGCCTTCCTTTTCCCCGTTCTGATAGGTTTTCGAGCCTGTTTGATTTTTAAGCATCGAAGTTCTGACCGAGAGTTTTATTGGCCAATGTTTAGCATTCGGGTCATAGGGTTTATTTTTACTCTTCTAGGCGCTACGGCGCTACTTTCAATGTATGTCATACATGGTTTAAGCGCTCACGCCGGTGGAGTGGTTGGTCTTGAATTTTCGCGATTAATGCATGGTGCGTTTAACCTGTTGGGAAGCACGCTGCTGTTAGTTTCGATGTTGCTCTTTGGTTTGACTGTTTTTACAGGCATTTCTTGGCTTGGTCTTATGGATCGTACGGGAGCAATCACTTTAAAGTTATTGGCTGTCGTCGGTAATGGCTTGAGCAATTTTTGGTGCAAGGTTCAAGATATTCGCGATGTTCGACGTGACCTCAGAGAGGAGCGAAACGCTGCTCGCGAAGCTGAACAGAAACAGGTAGAGGTTCTTCGGCCGAAGGTCGCGCAGGTTAAAGAAGCGAACGAACCCAAGAAGAGCCTACTAGCTCCCGTAAAAAGAGTCGTTGATCAAGCTAAAGAAAAATTGTTAAGCCAGCCCGCAAAACCCGCAGTCGATGAGGGTAATGCTTCTGCCAAGAGGGTAGAGCCAACTTTCGAAGCGCCAGTGAAAATTGTAGCCAACCCTAAGCGAAAGCCTGAGAAGCCATCTGACGTCGAGATTAGTGAAGGCGGAGTGAAGATTTCTCCCTTCGTTAAAAAGAGTAAAAAGAGTTCTCGTTTAGAAGACGAAAAACAAGGGCATTTATTTATTGGTAACGATAGTCCCTTGCCTTCACTTGGCCTGCTTGATCCGCCTGATACATCAAACAAGCAGGGCTATTCGAAAGAAATTTTAGAACATATGTCGCGCTTGCTTGAAGAAAAGCTAGGCGATTTTGGTGTATCAGCTGAAGTTGTTGAGGTGAACCCCGGTCCAGTTATCACCCGCTTCGAAATACAACCGGCAGCGGGTGTGAAAGTAAGTAAGATTAGCAACTTAGCAAAAGATTTAGCGCGTTCACTTGCCGTCTTGAGTGTTCGTGTGGTTGAGGTGATTCCGGGTAAATCTGTCGTTGGAATCGAGATTCCAAACGAGCACCGTGAAATTGTTCGCTTTAGCGAAGTATTGCAGTCCAAAGAATACGACGAATCCGAGTCGCCTGTAACGCTTGGATTAGGCAATGATATTGCGGGTGATCCAGTTATTACCAACTTGGCTAAAATGCCACACTTGTTAGTAGCTGGTACGACGGGCTCTGGTAAGTCTGTTGGCGTAAATAGCATGATTTTAAGTATCTTGTTTAAAGCAACGCCTGAAGAAGTGCGCTTCATTATGGTTGACCCCAAGATGCTGGAGTTGTCGATCTATGATGGTATTCCGCACCTTCTAACACCCGTAGTGACCGACATGAAAGACGCAGCGAATGCCTTGCGTTGGTGTGTGGCCGAGATGGAACGTCGTTACAAGCTGATGGCTTCGTTAGGTGTGAGAAATATTGCAGGCTATAACCGTAAGGTTAAAAAAGGCATTGAAGATGGTGAGCCTCTGTTAGACCCTTTGTGGCAGCCAGAAGCTCATATGCTAAATGAGCTGCATCATCACCCAGAGTTGACAACACTTCCGTTTATAGTGGTTGTGATCGATGAGTTTGCCGACATGATGATGATCGTTGGTAAGAAGGTAGAGGAGCTCATCGCCCGTATTGCACAAAAAGCTCGCGCAGCAGGTATACATTTAATTCTTGCTACGCAGCGACCGTCAGTAGACGTTATCACGGGATTGATTAAAGCAAATGTGCCGACCCGGATTTCCTTTCAGGTTTCGTCAAAGATCGACTCACGAACCGTTCTAGATCAGGGCGGGGCGGAACAACTGCTTGGCCACGGTGATATGTTGTACATGCCACCGGGAACCAGTGTTCCTGTTCGTGTGCATGGGGCTTTTGTTGATGACCATGAAGTACACAAAGTAGTGGCTGAGTGGAAGGCAAGAGGCGAACCAGACTATATTCAAGAGGTTCTTTCGGGCGGTGATTCGAACGACCCTGTTGCAATGGCAATGGCTGATGGCGGTGATAGTGAGCAGGATGCGCTTTATGATGAAGCGGTTGCTTTTGTTACCGAGACTCGTCGCGTTTCAATTTCATCCGTCCAAAGAAAGCTAAAAATCGGCTACAACCGAGCTGCGAACTTAGTTGAGGCAATGGAAGGTGCGGGTGTTGTTAGCTCAGCTGGGCATAATGGTTCTCGTGAAGTCTTAGCGCCAGCCCCGCCAAGAGATTAGTTCGTACCCCTGAAGGTAGGCTATTTATTTAAAGAGAGGCATTGCCTCTCTTTCTCTATATTGCCCCTAACAAAGCTTTAAACAACGGCCTCATGTTTAGTGTGTTAAGCTCGCATTTTTACATCTACTCTGTGGAATTTTATTGTGATTTCAATCATCAGCGTGACTGCTCGCGCGCGCCGTTATCCGAGTATTTTTCTCCGTTCATTTGCCTTCGTTTTACTTCTGGTCTTATTACCGAGCCAAAGCTTCGCGCAGCCCGATCAGAGTGCATTAACTAAACTTGTAGAATTGCTCTCGCCGGTTCTTGATATTGAAGGGCAGTTTGTTCAATTTATGGTCGATTCTCGAGGCACTAGAGTTCAAGAGGTCCGAGGCGACTTTAAGGCGAAGCGACCCGACTATTTCTTTTGGCGGACGTCCCAGCCACTTGAGCAAGTAATTTACGTCTTTGGCGACGAGGTAACTGTTTATGACCCAGATTTGGAACAGGCAAGCGTGCAGAAGATTGGGGAGCAACTGAAGGCAACGCCAGCAGTTTTGTTTAGCGGGAATGCTAAGGATATCGCAGCATTATTTTCGGTTGAGCATATTTCGATTGATGAAAACGTTGATCAGTTTTTACTCTATCCAAAGCAAAACGATAGCTTGTTTGAATTGTTGCGCGTTAGATTCACCGCTGGAAGGCTTAGCGATATGCGTATCAGTGATTCGTTGGGACAGGATACGACGGTAAGCTTTATACAAACCCAAGTTAACAGTGGTTTAAGTAACAAGGTATTCATGCCCGATCTGCCTAGTTCGGTTGATATAATTAGATCTGCTGAGTTTTAGTCTTTAGTTATGTCGGACTTGTTTGATCAAAGTGATGCAGTTTACCGGCCTTTAGCAGAGCGCTTGAGGCCAAAGAATATTGACTCTTACCTAGGTCAAGAGCATCTCTTGGGTGAGTCAGGCCCTCTTCGCAAAGCTGTTGATCAAGGGGTTCTGCACTCGATGATTCTCTGGGGCCCCCCAGGTGTTGGAAAAACCACGTTTGCACGCCTGTTGGCCAATCACTTTGATGTTCACTTCGTTTCGATCTCGGCGGTTCTGTCTGGGGTTAAGGAAATTAGAGAAGCCGTTTCAATCGCGCAGCAAAACCGTTCCCACAAAGGAAAACAAACTCTTTTGTTTGTGGATGAAGTTCATCGCTTCAATAAGTCCCAACAAGACGCATTTCTCCCCTACATTGAAGACGGGACGTTTGTATTTGTGGGTGCGACTACAGAGAACCCCTCGTTCGAACTTAATAATGCGTTGTTATCTCGAGCACGGGTATATGTCTTAAAGGCTCTCGACGATTCAGCGCTTCAGTGTTTGATTAAACGGGCCATAACACACCCTGATGGTCTCGCTAGCCACAACGTGACTATCTCAGAGGAACTTACGGCGCTGCTAGTAAAAGCCGCAAACGGCGATGGACGAAAGGCATTAAGCTTCCTAGAGTTGGCCAGCGATCTAGCAGAAAAGGAAGGAGATAACCGGATTATTAGCCAAGAAACGCTTAGGTCTGTTTTGCAAACGAGTCTTAAGCGTTTTGATAAAGGGGGCGATTTGTTTTATGAGCAGATTTCGGCCTTGCATAAGTCAGTAAGGGGTTCAGATCCTGACGCAGCGTTATATTGGATGGCCCGCATGCTTGAAGGCGGTTGTGATCCTATGTACATTGCGCGACGTGTTGTGCGCATGGCAAGTGAAGATATTGGTAATGCTGATCCTCGGGCTTTGGAGTTAGCGTTGAACGCATGGCAATGCCTTGAACGCTTGGGGCAGGCAGAGGGTGAGCTGTGTTTAGCTCAAGCGTTGGTCTATTTGGCGGTAGCACCAAAAAGTAATGCTGTTTATATGGCCTATAAGCAGGCCAGGGCATTTGCAGCAGAAGACATTGAGCGAGATGTACCTATGCATTTACGCAACGCGCCGACGCAACTAATGAAAGCCCAAGGAATGGGTATGGATTATCGATACGCGCATGACGAACCAAATGCCTATGCTGCGGGGGAAAGCTATTTTCCTGAAGGTATCGATGGTACTCAATTTTATTACCCGGTTCCACGAGGTTTGGAGCAGAAGATCGCAGAACGCTTAGATTTTTTTCATCAGTTAAATGCAGCATCGCCCAATCAGCGCTACAAAGCAAAAGGGGTTGACGAAAAACAGAAGTAAGATGCTAGAAAATATAAGCGAACTTGCTTTTGTGCACGGTTTTGTAATTTGTCTGGCCTTATACTGAGCTTTGGCTATTTAAGGAGTTAACAACGTTGGAACGGCTATTAATTAAAGCCTTGCTGTTATGGGCTATGTCTTTGCTTGGCGCTCAGACGGTGTTTGCGGCAGGTTCGTCTTATTATGGTGGTGTTTCATATTTTGGAACTAAGTCGGACTTGATTCCAGAGCGAGATATCATTG
>JAWUYI010000043.1:0-12039 GCA_034110885.1 Oleiphilaceae bacterium | reverse complement strand
ACACCATAATAGTTGGGAGAGTTTAGCGCCTTTGCAGTAACAGGCATACTTATAGGTATGCACAAACCATGCGCTAAGACCTTTTCAAAATCTAATCTTTATGATCCAAGCCAAAAAGATTTAGTAATAATTGCCCTTGCTCAGCATTACCTGACGCAGCGGCTTCACGAACCCTTACAGTAGGCTCATGAATAAGTTTCTGCGTGAGGGCGCGCGAGAATGCTTTTAGCGTTTGCTGCGCGTCAGCACCCTGCTCAATAGACCTGAGCGCTTTATCTAATTCACTCAGCCTCAAAGCCTCTGCATTTTCACGAAACTTCTTTAGCACCTCACCTGAGCTCGACACGCGCACATCACCAATGCAACGCTTTACGCCGCCCGCAATGATCTTCTCAGCTTCTTTTGCTGCCTGTTCGCGAGATCGTCGATTCTCATCAATCACATCACTCAGGTCATCAACGGTATATAAGTAGACGTCAGATAAGTCACCTACTTGCGGCTCAATATCTCTAGGTACAGCGATATCTACCATAAAAAAGGGCCTGTGCTTACGCAATTTCAAAGCCCGTTCAACCGCACCTTTACCCAAAATGGGCAACGGACTGGCCGTTGACGAAATCACGATATCCGCACCAACGAGCAAATCTGGAATCTCTCCCAACAAAGCAGCTTCGGCACCCACCAGACCTGCAAGCTCTTGAGCTCTGGCCATTGTTCTATTCGCCACGGTGAGTTTTTGCACGCCCGCCTGCCTCAAATGCCTAGCAACCAGCTCGTTAGTTTTTCCAGCGCCAATTAATAAAGCAGAACTACCGCTCAAATCGCCAAATAGCTTCCGAGCCATAGCCACCGATGCCGCAGCTACCGATACAGCGCTTTCGCCTATCGCAGTATCGGTTCTTACTTGCTTCGCGACCGAGAAACTGGCCTCAAGCAAGCGAGACAAACGACCACCTACCGTCTTAGACTCAATGGCACTGGCATACGCCGATTTTAACTGCCCGAGAATTTGCGGTTCTCCAAGAACCAAGGAATCCAGCCCCGCTGCAACCCGCATCACGTGTTCTATCGCGCGTTCGTCTTTAAGAGTAAATGTCACCGACTCAAGGCTTCGCCTATCGATCGTGTGAAATGATTCTAGCCAAGCAAGAAGATCAGCGGAGTCGAGACTTTCCTCACCGCTACAATAGATTTCTGTGCGGTTACATGTCGACAGAATAACCCCTTCACTCACTTTTTCTATAGACAACAACGAAATGAGGGCGTCATTGATTTTTTGCAAATCAAAGGCAACCTTTTCGCGAAGCTCTACCGAAGCGGTTTTATGGTTTATCCCAAAGGCGAGAAAAGACATCAAAGTACGGACTAATAAAGTGAAAGACCCATTCTACAAACTGGCAGACAATAATTCCATGTAAAAAGCCATCATGAACGTAAAGATGCATGATCAAGCGCGCGTTTGCGCGGCCAAACAGTTGACAGTCCACATGCTTATGTCATGATACGGCCCTTAAGCTCCACGACTATTCATAACATAAGAGCACCAGTTTGAATCATCTTATTCGCATTACTAGCCTCGCTTTTATATTAGGCCTTTCAGGCTGCGCAGCCTTTCAGTCAAGCAGCGCACAAGAGCCCCTTCAGCAAGACGGCGCGCAAAACACTGCAACGGAAACACCCGAAGAGTACGGTAATTTTTCAGATAATGACGACACCCTATATGACTTACTCGTAGCCGAGGTCGCGGCTCAAAGAAGTCAGTTTGATATAACTCTTGTTAACTATATTCAGCAAGCCCGAGCGACGAAAGATCAGGGTGTGATTTTGCGCGCAATCAATGCGGCACAGCTCATAAAAGACAACGAGGCGGTAAAAGAGCTGGGCTTAATTTGGCTTGAGCAAGAACCCGACAATATTTCTGCACATCAGCTCCTGGCCTACCAGTATTCGCTTGAAAAGTCATATCCAGATGCCATGAGCCATATCTCAAGCATCATCGAGCTAGAGGGCCAAACGAGTGTTGAGGCATTAGCGATAAGTTCGCAAACTGTCTCTGAACAAGAGAAGCAAGAACTACTCTTACTCTACACAGACCTACTTGCACAGTTTCCCGACAAATGGGAAGTACGTTACAGCCTTGCGCTCGTTCAACGTAACGTAAAACAGTGCGACAAGGCGATCACCAACCTTGAGCAAGTCATTAAAGAACAACCCGACTTTCAGCAAGCTTATGTTGTGAAAGCTAACTGCCTACTTGAAAGCAATGACAAGATTAAGGCTCTTGAATTTGCAGAGTATAGCTATGAGCGCTTTCCAGAAAATCATGCCCTCGGTCGCCTGTACGCTAGCCTTTTAATCGAAGTAAGCCGTATCGAAGACGCAGAGATTGTGTTTGCTGAACTCTTAGAATACTACCCAGACTCTCCCAGTTTAGTACTCTCACACGCTCTGCTGATGCTGGAAAATGGCAAGATTGAGGAAGCAAGATCTGCCTTTAACGGCTTAATAGAGCTTAAGGCGCACGAGAATGAAGCCCACTTTTATCTTGCCCGAATTGCCGAGGTCGAAAAAGACCAAGAAGCCGCGATCGCCGAATATCAACTCGTCGGTCCGAGCTCTCATTATTACGACGCTATTGAGCGTTCAAGCTTTATTTTGACGCAACTCGACCGAACCGACGAAGCAACCGCTCATCTTGATATGCTGCGTCAAACAAACCCGAACGACGCGCTTCGTTTATGGCTTCTGCAATACCGCCTATTTGCGACAATCAATGCCCAAGAAGAAGCCATTGAAACGCTAGACAATGCCTTAGCTGAATTCCCTGATGACGAACAGCTACTATATGCCCGCGCCATGCACCGAGACGCATCAGGTGACCTCGCTGGAATGGAAGCAGATCTTCGGCACATCCTTGAAATCAACCCAGGCAATGCGGTAGCAATGAATGCATTGGGGTACACGCTTGCAGACAAGACAGATCGCTATGAAGAAGCGATCAAGCTAATCTCTACAGCCCTTTCGTTAAAGCCTGATAATCCCGCTATCATGGACAGTATGGGCTGGGTACTATTTAAAGTTGGTAAGATAGAAGAGTCCCTTAAAATCCTAAGCGTCGCGTACCAGAATTATCCCGACGGGGAAGTCGGCGCCCATTTAGGCGAAGTACTTTGGACAAGCGGCAACAAAGACGACGCCGTAAAGGTTTGGGCCGTTAGCCTGCAAAAGCAGCCGGACCACCCTATTCTTCTCGCAACAATCCAGAGACTTGCCCCAGAACTTTTGCAACCGCGCACGGAACAAACGGAACAAGACACTCCGGCCTCAAACACGGATGAACAAACATCTAATAGCGAACAAACAGAGCCTTTTAGCAACCCCGATACTGAAGCATCAGAGGCAGCCGCGAACTAGATGTCAATTTTGCTACCGCTGCTTAAGGCATTTACCTTAAGCGCTATTATTGCAGGTACGATTGCGAGTTGCGCAACCACACCGCCCGACTACACCGGAAACCCAGACCTTAGCGCTACATCTATTCATAGTCAGCTCAGCCAAGTAAACGACTGGTCTCTTTTTGGCAAAATTGGCTTTCGAGACAAAGATGGCTCTTATACCGCAGCGATTAATAACTGGCGACAGACCAATCAAGATTATGTCATTGACTTAAGCTCCACCTTCTTAGGTTTAGGCGCAGTCAGGATACATGGCAGCCCTAGCTATGTGACAGTCGAGGAATCGGGTGAAGAGCCGGCTTCATCAGAATACCCCAACGAAATTCTGCACAGCATTCTCGGCGTCCCACTTCCCGTGGCAAAACTTCGTTATTGGATGAAAGGAATACCCGCACCAAACTCAAGCGCTGAAACAGTAAAAAATGATCTTGGGTTAAATCAAGAAATACGGCAGGACGGCTGGCAAATAAAACTTAGTCGATACCAAAACATCAATACCCTGCCCTTACCCGGCTTAATTAAACTCGAGCAAAACGACATTCGAATTAGCCTTGCGATAAAGTCATGGACCATTCACTAAGCCTTCCGGCACCCGCGAAAATAAACCTATTCCTGCACATCACTGGAAGGCGAGAAAACGGTTATCACGAACTGCAAACCGTCTTCCAAATTTTAGATGTGGGCGACGAACTGCATTTCACCTTAACAGACGACGACAGCCTTAGCATTCTCCCTCCCATCCAAGGGGTTTTGGAACAAGACAACCTAATTTATAAAGCCGCAGAGTTACTCAAGCCATACCGCGCTGCGCCCAAGGGCATCCATATAGAATTGACGAAACGCCTGCCCATGGGCGGCGGACTAGGCGGCGGAAGCTCAGATGCAGCAACAACACTCTTAGCCCTGAATCACCTTTGGCAATGCCATCTACCTTTAGAAAAGCTTACAGAACTCGGCCTTCAACTTGGTGCAGATGTTCCGGTTTTCGTACAAGGTAAAACGGCCTGGGCCGAAGGTGTTGGTGAGCAATTGACCAGTATAGAAACACCCGAAAGTTGGTACCTTATTCTTGAGCCAAACGCGCACATAAGTACTGCTCAAATTTTTTCAAACGAGGTGTTGACAAGAGACACCCCAAAGATCAAAATAGCGCCCGCTTTGGAGGGACAAGCACTGGATACTCTTCGCAACGATTGCGAGCCAGTTGTCACAATGCTTTACCCTAATGTAAAGGAAGCCATTTCCTGGCTACAGCAGTTTGGTCCAGCCAGACTCACAGGAACCGGAGCATGTTGTTTTTGTCGCTTTGAAAGCGAATCAAAAGCAAGACAGGTTTTGAATGAAGCTCGTTCTAAGTTCAAAGGCTTTATAGCCAAGGGAGTTCATCTCTCTCCTGCACATCAAAGGCTAGATGAAGCTAAGGCGTTCGCAAAGAACAGCCAGCATTAAACGCTCGCAACTGAGCTAAAAGTGAGGTTTCGTTTAAGCACACATTACTGGGGTATCGCCAAGCGGTAAGGCAACGGGTTTTGATCCCGTCATGCGGAGGTTCGAATCCTCCTACCCCAGCCATATTTTTTAAGCTATCTTTATAGCTAACTAGCGAAACAGCTATCCATCTGATTAAAAGCTCTGACACGAGGTATGCTCTTCCCATGTCCAAAATGATGGTCTTTACCGGTAACGCCAACCGAGAACTTGCCCAAAAAGTTGTAGACAATTTACGCCTCCCTCTCGGTAATGCCGAAGTCGGGCAATTTAGCGACGGTGAAGTTGCTATTGAGATCAACGAGAACGTGCGCGGAAAAGACGTTTTTATTATCCAGCCGACCTGCGCACCGACGAACGACAACCTCATGGAACTCGTTGTAATGACTGACGCACTTCGACGTGCATCAGCCGGTCGAATTACCGCAGTGGTGCCGTACTTTGGCTATGCTCGTCAAGATCGCCGCGTTCGCTCAATGCGCGTCCCCATCACCGCAAAAGTCGTTGCAGATATGATCACTGGCGCGGGCGTTGACCGAGTATTAACGGTTGACCTTCACGCAGACCAGATTCAAGGCTTTTTCGACATTCCTGTAGACAACATATACGGCACACCCGTACTCGTTGACGACATCATGCAGCGCTTCACCGAAGACTTTATCGTTGTAAGCCCGGACGTAGGCGGCGTAGTTCGAGCACGCGCCATGGCAAAACGTGTAGGCGATGTAGATTTGGCAATTATTGACAAACGCCGCCCAGCAGCAAACGTCTCGCAAGTTATGCATATCATTGGTGACGTGAAAGGCAAAACCTGTATTTTGATCGACGACATCGTCGACACAGCGGGCACGCTCTGCAAGGCTGCAGAAGCTCTTAAAGAAAATGGCGCAAAAGCTGTCTATGCCTACATTACACACCCTGTCTTATCAGGACCAGCTATTGAGAACATCGAAAACTCAACTCTGGATGAGCTAATTGTCACAGATACTATCCCATTGAGTGACAAAGCCAAGAAATGTGGTAAAATTCGCCCCCTTACGATTTCAGGCCTAATTGCAGAATCGATTCGTCGCATCAGCAATGAAGAGTCAATTAGCGCGCTATTCGATTAAACGAAGCGCACTAACAAGAATCTAGCGCAGCTGCTCAAGAGTATCCGCGCAGATACCAAGAAAGCACATGAGTGCTTTTTTTCGTTTTAAAAATCGCGTTATGAGCCTGGTCGCGGACTTGTTTCAGCGATAATTGAGGATTTAAAAATGAGTGATTCATTTGTAGTAGAAGCAGAACTTCGAGTAGACCAGGGGAAAGGTGCGAGCCGCCGCCTGCGTCGCCTTGAAGGCTTAGTACCGGCAATTCTTTACGGTACAAAAGCAAAAAAACCAGTTGCACTTAGCCTTAAGTCAAACAAGCTAAGACGTGCACTTGAAGAAGAAGCGTTTTACTCTCACATCCTTACCATCAAATTTGACGGTAAAGAAGAGAGCGCAATTCTTAAAGATCTTCAGCGTCACCCTGCAACTAACGAAGTAATGCACGCTGACTTCTTGCGCGTAAGCAAAAACCAAGCGATCCACGTTAACGTACCACTTCACTTCATCAACGAAGAAGCATGTGTTGGCGTTAAAATGGGTGGCGGCGTGATCTCTCACCAAATGTCAGACGTTGAAGTTATTTGTTTGCCTGGAGATCTGCCTGAGTTTATCGAAGTTGATATGATTGCTGTTGAGAACGACACTATCGTTCACTTGACTGATCTAGTACTTCCAAAAGGCGTAACTATTGCAGCATTGCAACAAGGCGAAGACCACGATCTTCCAGTATGTTCTATTCATACACCTAAAGGCGCAGCAATAGAAGAAGAATCAAGCGAAGCTGAAGGCGACGCTGAGTAAGTTCTTCGATAACTTTGCTCCGGTACGAGGACACTCATCAGCAATGACACAAGCCATTAAGCTGATTGTAGGGCTGGGTAACCCCGGCTCTGAATACGAGAATACTCGTCATAATGCCGGAGCAATGTTTCTTGCGGAAATCGCAAGACAACACGCTCTATCTTTCAAGCCCGAAAAAAAGTTTCATGGTCAATATGCGAAAACTCATATCGCAGGACATGACATACACCTCCTTTATCCTACAACGTTCATGAATCGCAGCGGCCAGGCCGTTCAAGCCATCGCACAATTTTTTAAAATCCAAGCAAATGAAATTCTCGTTGCACACGACGAACTTGACATACCCTGCGGCACAATGAAGCTCAAAACCGGCGGTGGTCATGGCGGGCAAAATGGGCTTAGAGACATCATTACAAAACTCGGCGGCGAGAAGAACTTTCACCGTTTGCGCATCGGCATCGGCCACCCAGGCCACGCCAGCAAAGTTACAGGTCATGTGTTAGGGAAACCTAGTAAAACCGAAGCAGAGCAACTCATCGCAGTTATCGACGAAGCCATCCGCTATCTGCCAGAAATCATCACTGGCGACACATCCAAAGCAATGAACGCACTGCATAGCTTTAAAGCGCTATAGTTCACGACTGTTTGCTAGTACCAAACCTCGCTTATCTATATAATGGCGCCCAATTTTTGAACTTTCCCGAATTTAGCTATTCCTCTTACGTGAGACAGAAAATATGGGTTTTAATTGCGGCATCGTCGGCCTTCCAAACGTTGGTAAATCTACTCTATTCAATGCACTGACTAAAGCAGGTATTGGCGCTGAAAACTTCCCTTTCTGCACCATTGAACCAAATGCTGGCGTTGTAGCAATGCCTGACCCTCGCTTAGACAAACTTTCTGCGATTGTTAACCCAGAAAAAGTCGTCGCAACCACAATGGAGTTTGTGGATATTGCAGGTCTTGTTGAAGGCGCCTCTAAAGGCGAAGGCCTAGGCAACCAGTTCCTAGCAAACATTCGCGAAACCGACGCGATCGCTCACGTTGTTCGCTGCTTTGATGATGAAAATGTAGTGCATGTTTCTGCGAAGGTAAACCCTATTGCAGACATCGATGTCATCAATACCGAACTGGCACTTGCCGACCTAGATACCGCTGAGAAAGCCGTTAAGCGCTATGCTCGAAATGCTAAAAGCGGCGACAAAGACGCTAAGAAAACGCTAGAGTTTCTAGAGAACACCCTTCTTCCTCATTTGAATGAAGCCTTACCGGTTCGCGCACTCGACCTTGACGACGACCAAAAGGCACTCATCAAAGAGCTATGCCTACTCACATACAAACCAACGATGTATATTGCAAATGTCGACGAAGAAGGCTTCGAGAACAATCCACACTTAGACGCCGTCAACAAAATTGCAGCAGCTGAAAATGCGGTAGTAGTCGTAATCTGCAATAAGTTAGAAGCAGAAATTGCAGAACTTGAAGACGAAGAGCGTAATGAATTCCTAGCAGACCTAGGCATGGAAGAGCCAGGTCTAGACCGCGTAATTCGTGCAGGCTATGAGCTTCTTGGCCTACAAACATACTTTACTGCAGGCAAGAAAGAAGTTCGCGCTTGGACCATGAAAGCAGGCGATACCGCACCAAAAGCAGCCGCGGTCATTCACACAGACTTCGAGAAAGGTTTTATTCGAGCTGAAGTCACAGCCTATGACGATTTCATCGAACATAACGGAGAGAACGGCGCTAAAGACGCCGGAAAATGGCGCTTAGAAGGTAAAGAGTACATCGTTAAAGACGGCGATGTTATCCACTTCCGTTTTAACGTTTAACACTGAACACTCTGCAAGCAGGGCAATAAAAGCACTTCGATAAAGACTGTAAATTAAGTGTTTTTTATTGCCTCTTTGGACTTGACATAAACTCGCAAAAACAACAAAATACGCGCCTTCTTGAGAGGGCATCTGTCTCTCTTAGCAGAAATGGCTACATAGCTCAGTTGGTTAGAGCACATCACTCATAATGATGGGGTCCCTAGTTCGAATCTAGGTGTAGCCACCAATTTCTTATCCAGATAAACCCTCGTTAAAAGCTCTTGCTCCCGCCCTAACGATTGCGAAAAATCTATGCAATACAGCTCCTTGGTTAGTTCAAAATAACTCTTAATTTTTATCTCGGTTAAACCTCTTAGTCTTCCACATGTAACTGTCGTGTTAATGGATGTTGTAGAATTGCAACCCAAGCAGCATTTCTAAGGCATTAAACCGCGCACTGCACTAAAATTAACGATTCAGAGTTAGATGGTGCGGCACTTAGTAGATGACCGATTACATACGCTTTAAACAGCTGCAAGACAACTTGCTCTCGCTCACCGGGAACAGTCAGTTTAGCGAACTTAGTTTCTATGAGAAGCTTCAACAGCTTCTGACGCTTGGTGCACAAGATTTAGGAGCATCTCGCGCTAGTTTTTGGCGCTATGAAGAAATGAAAGATGCACTAGATTGTGTACTCATGCATGGAAGCTCCGAAGAGCTCACTGCAGGCCAAGAAAAAATTTATCGCTCAAATGCACCGGGCTATTTTGAAGTTCTGCGTAACAATCACATCATAGACGCAAGCGATGCCCTCAATGACCCTAGGACAAGTGAGCAACCAGACTTATATTTAAAAAAGCATGACATCCACTCTATGCTTGATATCCCGGTTTCTATCTCAGGGACCTTTTACGGAATCGTCAGTTTTGAATACCAAGCTCTGCCTTATTCTTGGGATGTAGCAGAGCTCGCACTCGCGACAGCCATCGCTGATAGAGTCGCAATCGCAGTTGAGCAAGAACAACACCTCAACCAGACCTCCCAAATCGACCTTCTTGAACGCATAGACAACCTAACTGGGCTTGAACACAGGTCTATTTTTCAACAGCGAATTCGAGAATCACGTAAATCAGACCAATACCCAGGCAAACTAAAAGCCTGCATCGCATTTGGAGTTAATGATTTTGTCGAAATCAATGCGAAATATGGCTTTGCGGCAGCCGATTGGGTTTTAAAAGAAGTCGCCCGCAGGCTGCATGTTTTTGCAAACAAAACACCTTCAAATATTTCGCGACTCGGTGGCGATGTATTTGGTGTATTGCTACTCGACATCAACGACCAAAAAGAAATTGAGCACAAGGTCAGCCTAATACAAAAGTTAATCGCGAGGCCATTTGGCATTACGTCAAAGCAAGAAGTAAATGTCAGCGTCTGCATGGGTGTGATCACTTTTTCAAATGATGACTCCATGGACGATCCCGCCGGTTTCGCTGAAATTGCAATGAGCACGGCCAAGAAAAACAACAAGGCGCCCGTCAAATATGTAGACCACCTATGGCTTCAAAAACTCGAGAGCGACAAGCAACTAGAAGTCGATATTCGCTGTGCAGTTGAGTCAGGCAATCAATTTATCGCCCATTACCAGCCAATTTTGTCTAGCGAGGTTGATGCAGTAGTAGGAATTGAAGCACTGGCAAGGTGGCAGCACCCAACTAGAGGCATGCTGTTCCCCAATGATTTTATTCAGC
Organism: Oleiphilaceae bacterium; assembly: GCA_034110885.1. Taxonomy (GTDB): domain Bacteria; phylum Pseudomonadota; class Gammaproteobacteria; order Pseudomonadales; family Oleiphilaceae; genus PZPK01. Next base: position 1,639 of record JAWUYI010000043.1, on the reverse strand, counting down.
CCGTTATCGATCTCGGGCTCATGCCAGACATGGGCAGACAGATGTTACGCAATGCCTGCAAAGATCTTAGAGAGTTGCGAGATACTGGGTATAAGGTTAGCTGGGTTTCAGTAAACCTGTCAGCTGAACAGCTCTACGACACCAAGCTAGTTCATGACATAGAGTCTCTTCTTCAAGAGTATCGCTTAGAGCCTAGTGCTTTAGAGCTAGAAATTGTGGAAGAACTTATTAGCAAAGAATCAAGTCTTGCCAAAGCTCAGATCGATGCCATTGCCGAGCTCGGCATCAAACTGTCCATCGATGATTTTGGTACAGGTCACTCGTCGCTTTCTCGACTAAAACACCTCCCTGTCAGCAAACTGAAGATCGATCGAAGTTTTGTAGAAGGCTTACCATTAGAAGAAAGCGATGAATGTATCGTGCGCTCCATTATTGGTCTCGCAAGAGGAATGAACTTCGACTTAGTGGCAGAAGGTATTGAAACACAAGAGCAGAAAAAGTGGCTAGTAAGCCACGGTTGCGACCTACTGCAAGGGTATTTATTCGCAAAGCCGCTACCACTCAGTGAGCTCAAGCCCTATTTGAAAACACAAGCTAGCGCTATTGAGCATATCGGAGGCAATTTCTCGATTCGTGTTTCTGGCAATATCTTTGAAATAACCCCCTACGGAAAATGGCGAACAGAGACTGCCACACGTTTTTTCAAAGAGCTAAATCAGCTTGTGAACAACCTAGATGGCCATGAATGGGCGACCATTGTAGATGCTCGAAACTGGCACATTGCGACACGAAGCGTACAAGACGTAATTCGCGAACAGACGGCTCTTATGACGGAACGAAACTTGCGTTGCGAGGCTTTTGTTATACGCGAGTCTGAGTTGGCACAATATCAAAGTGAAATTATCAGCCCATCGACACCACATTATTGCCGCAAAATATTCGGTGAGAAAAGAAACGCCAAACAATGGCTACTAGGCGAGGGCTTTGACTTTCTGGAGCAAGCGGTTCAGCGCTTAGGAACACTGAACTAACGGTACTTCAAAAACACACCAACAACATCTGAACAGCAGGCTAACAATGCCTCATTTTAATGAGTCCCACTTCGCGCCACATAGGGGTTACCTCTTGCAACATGGCGCTCGCTCTCATCGTGAACCAAAAATACCGGCCGGCAGCACTCTAAGCAAAAGCGCACCTGATGATCATTGGTGCGATCTAGCTGCCCCCACATCTTATAACAAGGAGTCTCTTCCATGCCGCAACCTTCTACCGCTAGCTCTTGGGCTTGAGACTGAGACGTATCATCTTGCTCAGGCTCTGCAGAGTTGGCTTGTAAATCACGGATCCCTAGCTTCATACTACCTCCAAAATATTGCTACTTTCTATTCGTTAAAACACGCAATACACTATAAACATTGAAACGACCATGTGTGTCGCCAAGAACATCACAAAAGACATTGCTGCAAATAAGCATTGGCTTTTGCGACCGCAAACTTCTCCTGTGAATACGAAAACTATGACACAAGCGATGACATTTAAACACGGGGTCTTTTTAGACAGATCCAGCGTCCACCCTGAAGACCTCGACTTTACAAACCTTCAGGTAAACGTTGAACACTGGACACATTACGAGTGGACC